>LIZR01000091.1 GCA_001302825.1 Planctomycetes bacterium DG_23
CCTGTGGCTTAAAAGATTTTCTTATTCGCGGGGTTCTGGATGCGGCGTTTCTGGGATCTCGTGGGAAATGGAAAGTTTTAGATTATAAGACCGACGCTATAGAAGCGAGCGAAGTGGAAAAAAGGGCAGGGCATTATCAGGCGCAGATTGATGCCTACAGTCTGGCCAGCCAGAAGATATTTGATGGCAAGATAGAGGAAATTGTGTTTTATTTTCTCACGCCCCGGGTGTCTCACCGAACGGCCATCACCGCAGAATTTTTAAAAGGCGCTAAGGGGAGGCTTACCGACCTTATTAGTAAGATTCACCTGGGCGAATTTCCGGCCAATACCCATCAGTGCCCGTATTGTGCGTTTAACAGGATATGCCCGGAGGAGAGAGATTAAGGAAATCTTCGGCAGCCTTGAGCGAACAGCGCCTCTCTTGTCTTTACTGGTGTTTTTGCCTTTAATTAGTTTTATATGCGGTTTCTATTTCTTCTCTAATTTCTCTATGGCGGCCGGGGGCCTCAGATACATAGGGACTAAGCCTATCGGATCATCTTTTCTACCGCCCTTAAACTCCCTTTCCCCGAGAAGTGCCACATTAGAGGCCCTGGCGGTCCAGGTTTCCTCCGGTCCCATCATAAATTCTTTTCCCTCAAAAATCTTGCTATAAATCCTGAGCCCATCGCCCAGAATAAATACCTCCCCCAAAGTCTTCAAACGCTCTCGCAGTTCTACCGGCTTTATCACCAGGAAATTCCAGAGCCGTGTCCTTCTCTGGTGGGATTTCTGGTAAAGACAGGTGTATACTTCGTTGCGCTTGGCATCAACTATGGGCGCGACATATTCCGCTTCTTCCGGGGCATTTTCCGCCAGGACATCGAGCGTGGGCACACCGATTAGCGGTTTCCTCACGGCAAAGGCCAGCGTCTTCGCTGCCATTACGCCCACTCGAAGACCGGTATATGAACCCGGCCCTATGCTTACACTAATGAGGTCTATACCATTTATTTCGATATCCTGCTCGCCCAGAATCTCCTTCAAAGAAGGCACTAATTCTCTGCCGTGGCGCAGCCCCTTCTCAAAATATCGCTCCGCAAGAAGCCGCCCTTCGCTCAAAAGGGCCACGCTACCTATTTCTCCTGATGTCTCTATGCCGATTACCTTCATTTTTCTGGTAAAAAAAGAGGGAACGCACACCGCCTATAGCAAGAGGTCCCGCCTCTTTCCAGGTAAGCGTTCCCTGTTATTTCGCAGTCCGGCTCCTCCCTGAACCCGGCAAAAAGGCACCATCAGGAGCGACCCGGCCCTACGCTGAAGATGTATGATTACAGAGAATCCTTTAAGGATTTACCGGCCCGGAAGCCCACATTTTTGGTTTCCGGAATGTAAATTGTGGCACCCGTTTGAGGATTTCTACCCATTCTGGCCTTACGGACGCGCACTTCAAAAACGCCGAAGCCAGCGACAGAAACAGACTCATCGCGCGCGAGGCTTTTGGCTATGCTATCAAATACGCAATTGACCGCACGCTCCGCAGCCGCCTTGGAGGCCACACCTTGAATTCCAGCTACCCCTTCTACCAAATCCGCCTTATTCATCCATTACACCTCCCTTGACAAAAGAAACCGGCCCACCTAATTCACAAAAGTTCTTTAGAAACAGTATAGTTCGTCCGGCAATACCTGTCAACAAAAAAATCCGAAAGATATGGACGCACAAAAAGTTATTGACAAAAAGGGGTCGTTTGATAAACTAATGTTTTCGGCCGAAAAGCGGAGTTTCTCTATATTAGGAGCGTGGGACAGATGATAGACAAAGAGCTTCTGGATATTCTGGCCTGCCCTTTGTGCAAGACGGAAGTAAAACTGGAGGAGGGTAAACTGGTCTGTGTGAAATGTGGCCGGCGCTATCCCATTCGCGATGGCATTCCCATTATGCTCATCGACGAGGCCGAACTCCCGGAAGAAAAATCCTCCTGAGTGCCGTCCGATGACCGTTTCGACCCAAGAAGGCTTATAGATAAATGCTGGCGTTTGTTTCCGATATACACAGCAACTTGGAAGCATTTCTGGCAGTGCTTTCCGCAATTGAAGAAGCGGGGACCGAGGAGATAGTTTGCCTGGGCGATGTGGTGGGTTACGGGCCAAATCCCAAGGAATGCATAGATTTAGCGGTGAAACGCTGCAAATTGAGCATTATGGGCAACCACGACCAGGCCACCCTTTTCGCCACCGAGACCGAAGGATTTAATCTGCGTGCCCGCCGGGCCATCATTTGGACCCGGGCGGTTCTGGAAGACCCGCTGGAAAGAAGAAGCAATGATGTCCGCTGGGAATATCTGGGAAACCTTCCCCATCGGGTGGAGGATGACGCGCTTTTGTTCGTGCACGGTTCAGCCCGGCGGCCGGTAAAAGAATATGTATTTCCCGAGGATGTACATAATAAGGAAAAAATGCAGGAAATATTTGCTGAGATAGAAAAGGTAGCCTTTCAGGGACATACGCATTTGCCCGGGGTCTTCACCGAGAGCGGCAAGTTCTTGCCCCCGGCAGCAGTTGACAATACTTACGAAATAGGTGATGAGAAACTTATGATTAATGTGGGGGCGGTAGGTCAGCCGCGAGATGGTGACCCGCAGGCCTCATTTGCGACATTCGACGGCAAGCGGGTTGAGTTTCGCCGTGTGGCCTATGATATAGAAAAGACCGTTGAAAAGATTTTCGCCATAAGGGAGTTGGATAATTACCTGGGCGATAGACTGCGCCTGGGCAGATGAGTTTCGCCAGGACTTTTTATCCCGACCAGATTACGGGAAGTTTTGGGGCAATGTATGGAAAAGCGTGCGGTTTTAGCATTTATTATATCCATCCTCATCATCTTCCTTTATCTTTATTTGCTGCAGGTAATAAGTCCACCCCACCCGCCTCCTGAGCCTAAGCCGCCCGAAGGTCAGGAGCCCGTTGAAGAGAGGCCTCTGGAGGTAAAGCCCACACCCACTGAGCCAGTAGAGCCTGAACCGATAAAGAAGCCCCAGCCCACCAAAAAGGATGAAAAAACAAAGCCCACGATAAGTATAAAGGAGGCGCCGGAAAAGGAAACCATCCTTGATTCTCCACTTCTCAGAGCAAAGTTCACTTCCCGGGGAGCCTCCCTCAAAGAGGTCACCCTTCTGCAATACCAAAATGTCGCAAAAACCGGCCCGCTTGTTTTGTTAAAGCCTTTTTCCTCCGAAGTATTCAGCCTCGCACTATCTTCGCTTGAGCCAGAGGCAGACCTTCATCAAGCCCATTTTGAGCTAACAGAACAAAGCGAGCGCCGCATAGTTTATAGAATCGCGCTTTCCACCGGGCTGGAGATAACCAAGGAATTCGTCTTGGCCGAGGATGATTACCGGATAGACCTGACAGTGACCGTAAGAAATGCCGATGACGAGGAGCAGAAATGCAGTTTCCGGCTGTATTCGGGTGTAGGCATCGAGCCCGAGGCGCCCCAAGCCGCGGATGTTGAAGCCATCGTGGCCACCCATCCAGCTCAGTATAGGCCCACACTGGAGCGCAGGCACTTACAGCCCGCCCAGTTTTTGTTCTTCCGCATGCGTAAGGGATTAAGCGAAGAAGGGGAGACCTTTTTCCGGGAGGGAATTGCCGCGAGCGGCCTGGTCAACAAATATTTCGGCGCTATGCTCATTCCAGTCGAGCCAAGCAAGATAGATAAAGCCACCATTAGTCGTCTCGTCCAGGAAGATGCCGGAAGAGCTACCCCTGAAGGCAGGCCCAATCTTAATGCCCGGGCTGATATGGATGTCGCGCTGGAACTTGCGCCTGGAGCGCAGGAATCTCTCAAGTTCACCTTCTTTGTGGGGCCTTTGAAAGAGGATGTCCTGGCCCGGCATCCGACCATCTCGGGACTATTGGATTATGGCCGGTTTCTGGGTTTTTTCAGCCGTTCTCTTCTGGTGCTGCTCCGCTTGATCTATAAAGGCATACCCAATTATGGCGTGGCCATAATAATCCTCACGGCAATTGTGCGCGTCATCCTTCATCCTTTAACCCGCAAGGCCCAAGTCTCTATGCATAAGATGCAGAGGGTTCAAACCAAGATTGCCCCCAGATTAAAGGAACTTCAGGAAAAGTATAAAGGCGATAGGCAACGGCTGGGCCAGGAGCAAATGAGGCTTTTCAAGGAGGAAGGAGTAAATCCGGCCAGCGGATGTCTGGGGGGCTGTCTTCCGATGCTCTTTCAATTTCCCGTCTTTATCGGTCTTTTCAGGGCCTTAAGTATTGCCATAGACCTGCGGCAGGAACCTTTTGTACTCTGGATTGACGACCTCTCCCGGCCCGATGCCCTTTTTCACCTTCCTTTCAGGCTGCCTTTCCTGGGGACCACCGCGGTGAACATCCTGCCCATTCTGATGGTCATCTCCTGGGTTATGCAGAGTAAACTCACCCCACACGCTGCGGCTATAGATGAGCGTGCCCGGCAGCAGCAAAAGATGATGACCCTCGTTCTCCCGCTTGTTTTCGGCATTCTTTGCTATAGTTTTCCTTCCGGGGTGGTGCTTTACTGGCTCGCGGTGACCGCCTCCAGTGGACTCGAGCAATATTTGATAAAGAGAAAATTGGTCGAGGAAGATGAGCCGCTTCCGGTAAAAGGTACCGGGAGAAGGCAAAAGCCGGGTAAGAGGAAACGGCGTTCCTGAAGAGATTATCTTCATATATGAACCACGAGGAAGATACTATTGTTGCCGTGGCCAGCCCGCGAGGCTCTGCTCCCCGGGCTATTATCCGCCTTAGCGGCCCGCAGGCTGAAAGGGCTCTTTCCGGCTTCTTTCGCTTTGGCCAAAGGTCTGGTGAACTCACCTCTCTTGCTACTTACACCTCGCACCAGGGATGGGTTGACTTAGAAGAAGACTTGAACCTGCCGGGTATCCTTTATGTAATGCGTGCGCCATACTCCTATACCCGTGAGGATGTCTTCGAAATACATACGGTCGGCTCGCCCCCACTTCTGGCTATGGTTCTTGAGGCGTTAATCTCAAGGGGCGTGCGCCTGGCCCGGCCTGGAGAGTTTACCCGCCGTGCTTTCTTAAACGGCCGCATAGACCTTTCCCAGGCCGAAGCGGTTATGAAGTTGGTGCGCTCAAGAACCGAGGCCCAGCGTCGTTCGGCCATCTCCCAACTGAGTGGCACACTTTCCATCAAAATGAATCAAATAAGAAATGCATTGCTTCAGGCCGTAGCACAAGTGGAGGCGGCTATCGACTTCTGTGACCAGGATATAGAATTCATATCGCGGGATGACCTGGGAAAGATAATGGATGAGGCCCGAAGCCAGATTGAAGAGTATCTTAAGAAGTCCGACGAGGAGAGCATTTTCGGCGAAGAGATTATAGCCGTGCTTTTTGGCAGAACAAATGTGGGCAAATCCAGCCTCTTCAATTGCCTCTTAAGCGAAGAGCGAGCAATCGTAACTCAGACCCCTGGCACCACCAGAGATACTTTGGAGGCTGTGTTTGAAACTCAAAGCTTAACCTTCAGGCTCATAGATACTGCCGGCGTTCGACCTCCGCAAAATACAATTGAGGAACTGGCCATTGCGCGCAGCCACCAGGCGAGGGGTTCAGCGCATATGGTATTATTCGTCATAGATGGAAATGCCGGGTTTTTGCCCCAGGACCGTGAACTTTTTGCCTATTGCAAGGATGCCCCTTGTGTGGTGCTGGTGAACAAATGTGACCTCACTTTGAAGGTTTCCCACAGCGAAATCTCCGGGCTTCTTAATGATGCGCCGCTGCTTTTTGTCTCTGCCCGGACGGGCCAGGGGACCGAAAAAATAAGAAACGAAATGGCCAATGTTATCCTTACCGGAAAGGCCGACCTTTCAGCCCCGGGTTTTATCCTGGAAGTGCGGCACAAGTCAGCCCTTGAGGCCGCAAGGGAGGCCTTGAACCGAGGCCTTAAAGCGATAGAGGAAGAGCAGGGCATAGAGTTGGTGGCCCTTGACCTGCGTGAAGCCCTGGACTGGCTGGGACAAATTACCGGCGAAGTGGTAAACGAAGATATACTTGACCGCATATTCTCACAATTCTGTATAGGCAAATGAGAGGAGGCAAAAGTGAAAAAAAACTTATGGCGATTTTTGATTCTGGCCTTTATTTTGAATATGACGCTCGTCCCTGCATCCGCTCAGGAGCCTGCTACCAGCGCTCAAAGTGAAGCCGCCAGTGAAATATCCGCCGCCGACCTCCTGCCCGCTGATACCATCTTCTTTTTTTCCATCCCCGATATGTCCCGGACCCGGGAAGATTTGAAGGCCCTCGCCTTATGGCGAATTTATGAGGAGCCGAGTGTCAAGACCTTCTTTGAGCAAGGCATCCCGCTTCTTGCTGAATTCAAGAAAAAGGCAGAAGGGGAAACGGGCCTGAGTTGGGAGGAATTCAAGGCTTTGTTTCAGGGCGAGGTGGCGCTGGCCTTCATAGGGCTTGAGTTTGAGGAGGAGTTTTCCGAGCCCCATTTCAAAGCGGCGCTTGCGCTGGAGGAACCTGTAGATACGGAGAAATGGCAGAAACTCTTGGATTATTTAGACCAAAGCGCGGTGGAAAACGGAGCAGAGAAGCAAAGCGAAGAATTTGAGGGAAGGCCTCTGGTGCGTCTAATATGGCCTGAAATGACGCTTACTTATTCCTATATAGGCGACTATTTCATCCTCACCACCAGCGAACTTGCCTGGGAAGAGGTCACCAGGGTCGCTCAAGAGGGGGGTGAGAGCCTTTCTCAGAATCCTACTTTCATCAAGATGCGCAAAGAAACCGCGCCCCCCGATTCTTTTTCTTTCACCTATATAAACATAGACAATATCTGGGCCGAATATGCTGAAGACATACCTCCTCAGGCCTTGGAGGCGTTGGAGGCGTCGGGGTTACTCGGACTGAAGGCCTTAGCCGGAGCCAGTTTTCGAGAGGAAAACGGGATAAAAGACCGCGTCTATGTTTATGCTCCGGGGGAGAGGAAAGGAATTTTTCTGGCCATTCCAGAGAAAACAGCCGATGCCAGCCTTCTGAAGTTCGTTCCTGCTGATGCCCTTTCCTTTGAACTGGGGGCATTTTCCTGGGAAATACTCTGGCGCCAGATTAAAACCGTGCTTGAGGTGAGCCTGCCGGAAGAGATGTATTTCGAATTCGAGGAGACTCTGGCTTTCTGGGAGAAAGAGGTGGAAATTGACCTGGAAAGTGAGCTCCTTCGGCCCTTAGGCGAAGACTACCTCTTCTACAGCAAAGAGTCAGAGGCTGCCGGGATACTTTTAGTTTCTCAGGCTATGCCCGATCAGGTATTCATCATATCCCTCGAAGATAGCGCGAGTTTCCGGCCCGCGTATGACAAACTTATAACCTATCTCAAGGGGAAATCTGCAGAGTGGTCTCTCGGTGAAGGCCCGGCGGGGGAGCCCTACGGCACCCAGGCGCAGAAAATCGTCTTTAAAGAAGCCGAACACGATGAATACCGGATAGATTATGTTATCTTCCCGGGCATTTTCTTTCCATTTCAGCCCGCAGCCGCGGTCACAGAGGATTTTTTGGTGATAAGTCTATCACCGATGTCGGCCAGAAGCGCCCTTTCCCGCCTCAAGGCCCCGGGGCCGAATATCGGAGAAAATCAGGATTTCCTTGCGGCGCTCGCCCATCTGCCGGGAAAAAAGATTGCTTTAAGTTATAGGGATACGGCCCGCATCTGGAAGAAAGGGTACGAGACGGTGCAGGCGAGCCTTTTTATGTTTGCTGGAAGTATGGAAGAGCCATTCATTGACCCCTCACTACTTCCTCCTGCCGAAGATATTTTCCGGCATTTCTTTGGCACAGGGATGAGCACCGTAAGGGTTGAAGACGGATGGATAGGCGAATCGTATTCGACGCTGGGCACCGGCGTCTCTCTGGCGGCGGCGGGTTCGCTGGGTGTGGGGATGGCCCTGCCGGCGGTTGCTCCCGACTTGGTGAAGCCCCGGGCCGAGGCGCAGAAGGCCGTATGCAAGAGTAATCTCAAACAAATCGGCCTGGCCCTTTTGATATATGCCAATGACTACGAACATCTCCCCCAGTCACTTGACCAACTTACACCAGATTATATTACTAAAGAGGGCATCCTGCACTGCCCCAGCGATAAGCAAAAAGAGGGGATAAGTTATATCTACCGGAATGAAGCCCGGGGGAAAAAGATTGATGAAATCGACGTGCCGATGGACATGTAGAATGGATGAGTGAAAGGGCCTTTCAGGTTTTGCTAAAGGGCGAGGAAGCATTATCGCCTTTGGCGAAAAAAAGGTGCAAAGAGAACTTACAGGAGATTGGTCTGGCTGCTATGACTTATGCCTTCGATAAGGATGAGTATCCGGGAAGTTTCCAGGACCTTTTGTCGCCTGAATA
>LIZR01000092.1 GCA_001302825.1 Planctomycetes bacterium DG_23
CGGGATGAGTAAAATCAAAGCGAAGACGCTCGGGGGTCTTGAGCGCCCCGGCCTGCTGGGCGTGGGGGCCGAGGACCTGGCGCAGGGCGAAGTGCAAGAGATGAGTGGCGGTATGATTGCGCTCAAGTGCCAGACGGCGTTTTTCATCCACTTTGGCCACTACTGATGAGCCCCTTTTTGCCTCCCCTTTAGTCACCTGACCGTAATGGAGGAAAAGTGTTCCACGAACTTTCGTATCTTCAACCTTAACCAGGAAGTCCTCACCTTCAATAACGCCAGTGTCCCCCACCTGGCCGCCGGACTCGGCATAAAAGGGGGTTTGGTCAAGAATGATAATCACTTCCTCCCCGGCCGAAGCGGTTTCCTGTGGGTTCTCGTCCTTATCAGATAGGTCAAGTATCTCTGCTTCACTCTCTAACATTTTATTGCCTAAGAATTCAGTCTCTAAGATTTTGTCGTCTAAGAATTCAGTGCCCTCCTCGCCTGTTGTCTTCTTTTTGCCAGATACTATTAAACCCTTTATCCTGGCCGCTATTTGGTCAACAGTGAAAATCTCTCCCCCTAAGCCGGAAGCGGTGCGAGCCAGTTCCCGCTGGGCCTCCATAGCCTTATTGAACCCATCAACATCTACTGTAATATCCCATTCAGAACATATCTCTTGGATTGTCTCAAGAGGCAATCCATAAGTGTCATAGAACCTGAAGGCCTCCTCGCCCGGAAGCTCCCCCTGGCCCTTTTGCTTCATCTGGGAAAGTTTTTCCTCCAGTCTTCTGGTGCCGGCTTCAAGAGTATCCTGAAATCTTTCCTCCTCACTTCTTATCACCTGAACTATATGCCCTTCTCGCTGGACGAGGTCGGGATAGGCCTCTTTCATCACCTCCACCACCGTAGGAACAATTTGGAAAAAAAGCGCATCTGTAGAGCGCAGAAAGCGGGCATCCATTGCCGCCCGGCGCAGCAGACGCCTTACCACATAGCCGCGGGCCTCATTTGAAGGCAGCACCCCTTCAGCGATGGCAAAAGTGACGGCGCGGATATGGTCGGCGATGCGGCGAAGACGGCGGTCTATTTCTTCGTCGGTGCCGTAGGCCTGAGAAAGACCCGAAGATAATTGATTTATAATGGGTGCAAATATGTCTATATCAAAATTGGTGGCGACGCCCTGCATCACCGCGGCGGTGCGCTCCAGACCCATACCGGTATCTATATTTTTTCTGGGAAGGGGCACGAGCGAGCCATCGCTTTGCCGGTCGAATTGGGTAAAGACCAGGTTCCAGACTTCCACATAGCGAGGGCAGTCGCAGGAAGGGTCGCACTGGGGAGTTCCGCAGCCAACATCCTCGCCCTGGTCGTAGAATATTTCCGTGCAAGGCCCACAGGGGCCGTTGGGGCCGAGGGTCTGCACATTTGCCGGCCAGAAGTTCTCCCCGGGGCCGAAGGCATAGATTTTATCCCGGGCAACTCCGATGTGTTTTTCCCAGATTTCCGCGGCCTCATTATCTTCCTCATAGATGGAGACGACCAGGCGCTCTTCGGGAATATGGAGCCATTCCAGGAGATATTCCCAGGCCCACTGGATGGCTTCTTTCTTAAAATAGTCGCCGAAGGAAAAATTGCCCAGCATCTCAAAGAAGGTATGATGACCCGGGGTCTGGCCTACTTTTTCAATATCATCGGTGCGCAGGCACTTCTGACAACTGGCGGCGCGGGTAAATTCCATCTTGCCCCGACCCAGGAACATATCCTTAAACTGATTCATCCCTGCCGGGGTAAAAAGGACGGTAGGGTCATCCTGAGGAACAAGAAGGTCGCTGGGGACGATTTTATGCTCCTTCTGACGGAAAAATTCCAAAAAAGATGTGCGTATCTCGTCGGTCTTCATTTGTTAACCTTTTCCAAAATCTTGCCTTTAATCTCCTCAGCGACATCTTTATTGTCCCGGAGGAATTGCTTGGCAGTCTCGCGGCCCTGGCCCAGTTGCGTCTCGCCGTAAGAAAACCAGGCCCCGCTTTTTTCCACTATGCCCAGAGAGACGCCCAAATCCAGCAGGTCGCCCTCATAAGAGATACCCTGGTCATACATAATGTCGAATTCGGCGGCGCGATAAGGGGGAGCCACCTTGTTTTTCACCACGCGGGCCCGGGCGCGATGGCCGACGACCTGGTCTGCTTCCTTTATGGCACCTATGCGGCGGATGTCCACCCTCACCGAGGCATAGAACTTCAGCGCCCGACCGCCGGGGGTAGTCTCCGGGCTTCCAAACATAACCCCGATGCGCTCGCGTATCTGATTTACAAAGATGACGCAGGTCTTGGACTTGCTTATGGCCCCGGAAAGTTTGCGCAGCGCCTGGCTCATCAGCCGGGCTTGAAGGCCCACTTGCATTTGGCCCATCTCACCTTCAATTTCCGCCTTGGGCACCAGGGCGGCCACGGAATCTATCACCACCACATCCACGGCGTGACTGCGCACCAACATCTCGGCAATCTCCAGCGCCTGCTCGCCATAATCGGCAGGAGAGACCAGAAGACTATCCAGGTCCACGCCCAGACTGCGCGCCCAGGTGGGGCTAAAGGCGTGCTCGGCGTCTATGAAGGCCCCAATACCCCCTCCCCTTTGGGCGTTGGCAATTATATGTAGGCCCAGAGTGGTCTTGCCGCCGCCTTCGGGTCCAAATATCTCCACCACTCTTCCCCGGGGCATACCGTTTCCTCCCAGGGCCAAATCCAGCGACAGCGCACCGGTGGATATGCCCGGCACCTCCACCAATTCTTCGGTGCCCAGACGCTTTATCACCCCTTTGCCGAACTGCCGCTCTATCTGGGAGAGGGCGTGCTGGAGGGCCTCCTCCTTACTTCCCCCGGCAGGCTTGCCGGAAGATTTCTTCTTGCCCATTATTCACCCCCTGGGGCTGAAAGAAGTGTTTCTATCTCTTTTCCCCACTCTTTCTCCAAACCGGGGAGAAAACCCGATCTCTGATAGCGCACTATAGCCTCCTGGTCGATAATGAAAAATGTGGGGATGCCACTTACCGGATATACATCGCTTATCTCATCGGCAAAAAGGTGTGTGTAAGTGAGGCCCTTTTCTTCAGCGAATTTCTTTGCCGCTTCCGGGTCATCGGACACATTCATCCCTATTACCACAACTCCCTTATCCTTGTACTTTTCGTATAAGGCCTGAACACAGGGCACAGCGTAAACGCAAGGCCCGCACCAGGTGGCCCAGAAATCCAGAAATACCACTTTGCCCTGGAAATCGGCCAGGGAGACGGTATTTCCTTCAAAATCGAGAAGTTCAAACGCCGGTGCGGGCTGGCCCACGAGAGACTGGGGCCGGGCGGCCATCTGGCGTGCCTCTTCAAGTCCACTTCTCTGCGTTGCCGCTACCTCTGCGTAAGGACTATCCGGGAACTGGGCGCTGAAGGCTTTGAGGTCTGAAGCGGCCTGGTCGAACTCTTGATCATCAATAGCATCCTGGATGGCGTAGAGTTTTTCCAGTTGCTTGCGTCGAGAAGAAATCTCGGCCTCATCAAATGACTTCTCTTCAATGATGGCTCCCATAAAAATGGATTTCTGCTGGATACTAATCTCTTGCCCGGACATAGTGAATGTGCCTGTGGTAGTGGCGGTTCCGCTGAACTTAACGATGCAGCCTTTGTGGACGGCAAACCAGAGAAAAATTTCCAACTGTGGGGAAGGAAGGCCTTCTCCGAGGGTCATATGCCTTACGCTTTTAATCTTGAAACATTGGTCCTGGCCTACGGGTTCCTTAGCCAGGACTTCGTAGGTTACATAATCTTCCTCCGGGCCTGTCTTCCAGGTGCTGCCCACATTTATCGGCCCTTCAGGTAATTCTATTATCTCGGTCTGCTCGAAATAATCTCCAAAACGGCCTTCTTTTTCCACCACGGGCTGGCCGCGTGAATTAAACTTCTGCCAGAAGAGGTCGGCCATCACCTCGCCGCTAACGGGGGAAGACTTGCCATCCATCTTATGCATTACCACTTTCTCGTCCTGGCAAAAGGCCGTCTCAATAACGCCCTCTTCTGAGACGCTCAAGGCGAAGTCTCGGAATTTGCCCTCAATCTTCACCTCATGGGTGCTAATCTCCTCACCCTTGCGCATCTCGAAGAATTGCATCTCCGTGAACCCGTAGATGACCTCCTGACCGGGCTTATACTTATAGCGAAGGATAACGCCCTCTTCCTGGGCTAAAGCCGCAGCCAGAGCAACAGACAAAATAACACTTGCGCAAGAAAACCAAACCTTTCCTTTCACCTCTTGCCTCCTATTTTTCGCTTGGACACGCTCGAAACATAATATCCCTTGCCTTTTACCTCTGTCTCACTGGGGGCAAGGGATTCTGCCTTATGGCCTGGATTAGCAGTTTACAATTTTCCGCTACCTCTTTGTAGGGACTATCGGGAAACACTTTATTGAAGGCCTCAATGTCTGATTCGGCCTGGCCAAACTCTTGGGCGTCAATGGCATCCTGGATGGCGTAGAGTTTTTCAAGTTGCTTGCGGCGGGAAGAAATCTCGGCCTCATCAAAGGACTTTTCTTCAACAAGAGTTAGCGTATATAGGGATTTTCCGCTGAGAGTTATATCTTCCTGGGCCGCAATAAGTTCGCTAGTAGTAGTTGCTCTCACTTTGGGGATATAACCTTTATCTATAGCGAACCAGAAGAGCACATCGATTTCTCCAGAAGACTCGCTGAAAGGTATCTTGTATATTAGCGAAAGGTCGTCTTGTGCCAAACTCACCCGCCTTACACCTTTTATCCGGAAACATTCATTCTGGCCTATTTTTTCTCTCGCCAAGACTTCGTAGGTGCAACGGTCTTCCTCTGTGCCGGTCTTCCAGGTGCCACCCACATCTATTGGTCCTTCAGGTAATTCTATTATCTCCATCTGCTCGAAATAATCACAAACAAAACGGCTTTCTTTTTCCATCACGGCCTGGCCGCGTTCGTTGAACTTGTGCCAAAAGAGGCCAGGCCATACCTCGTCGCCAAGGGGTTGTTCCTCGCCCTCCACCTTATACATTAGCACGTTCTGGTCCTGATAAGAGGCCATCTCAATCACGCCTTCATCAGAAACGCTGAGGGCGAAGTTTCCCACCTTGCCTTTGGTTCTTTCCTCGTGGGTCTGAGTCTCCTCACCCTTGCGCATTTCGGTAATATTAATTTGTCTATACTCGTAGATGACCTCCTGACCGGGCTTATACTTATAGCGAAGGATAACGCCCTCTTCCTGGGCTAAGGCCGCGGCGAGGCCGGCCAAAAAAAGTAGTCCCGCGCAAAAAATGCCGCCCCTTTTTTTCATCCCTTCTCTTCCCTCTTTTCCTCAAGCGGGGGCCCAGTCGGCGATGTCTCTGGTCAAGGGCTCGATATTTCTTTTTGACCTTGCGCGGCCCAGGGTTATATGGGAATGAAATTTTCTTTTTTCCCTTTTTACGCCGAGGGAAGCAAAGCGCTTATCCAGGGTCTTATGAATTTCCTCGAGATTTACGCCAGTTTCCTGACAGCCGGCCCAGATAATCCGCGGAGAACTAACCGAAGGAAAAGCCCCCAGACCCTTCACCTCAATCTCAAAAGGAGAAATACCTCTAAAAGAGTCGTCCACGATTTGGGCCGCCCGGGGTATATCCTCATCACGGATGTTGCCGAGGAATTTCAAAGTAAGGTGGATATTTTTCGGGTTGACCCAGCGCACATCGGCAGTGCTGGCGGCAAGTTCCCGAATAAGGGTGGTTAAGACCGTACAAATCGACGCATCCATCTCCACTGCCACAAAAGCCCTCATAACTCCTCACATCTCAAAGTCTAACTGCACAAAGCTGAAAGGCAGAGACGCCGTAGTCCGTACGGACCAGGCTGGCTACCGCCGTGGGCGGCCGAGGCAGAATGGTCGCCTCTGGCGACGAGGAGCCAGCCCTACGGCGCCTATCTTGAGCAAAAGTCCCCCATTTCATCTCGTCTCTTCTTGAACCTGCGTGGGCCGGCACTTTCTTTTACAAACTTTGTCCGGTCATATGCATAAGTTGAACGAAGCGGGCCTCAATGGCCTTGCGTTCGGTGCGCTCTAAGGCCCCCAGGCTAAAATCCTCCACACCTATGGAGGCCACAACCGTGCCATAGGCTACCGCCTTCTTAAGTCCGGCAAGCGAGTGGTCGCCCGTTCGGGCCAGATAGCCCATCATCCCCCCGGCAAAGGCATCTCCGGCGCCGGTCGGGTCTTTAAGTTCCTCCGGTGGAAAAGCAGAGAGAGAAAACTCCTCCTCGGAGGTAAAAAGCACCGAGCCTTTATCTCCTCTTTTTACCACCACGAAGTCGGGGCCCAACGCCAGGAGGCTCTTCGCAGCCTTAGCCAAATTATGCTCAAGGGTGAGCATCCTTATTTCCCGTTCGTTTATGGCAATCCCCTTTATACGCTTAAATAGTTCTATTAAGGCTTCTCGCTCATTTTCTATCCAGTAATTCATAGTGTCGGCAACCACCAGTTGCGGGGCCTGCATCTCATCCAAAATGCGAGATTGAAGATGGGGGCTGGCGTTGGCCAGAAAGACGAAGCGGGAACTTCTGAATTTTTCAGGAACCCCCGGATGGTCATTGCCGAATACCCCCAGTTCCACTTTTACCGTCTCGGCCTCATTCATCCTGCCGGTATATCTTCCGTGCCATCTAAAGGTCTTTCCGGGAAGGGTGAATAAGCCGGAGATATCTATGGGACGCTTGCGAAAGACATCTGTAAAATGGGTGGGGAAATCGTCGCCTACCACGCCCACCAGGCTCACGGGATAGAAGAAACTGGCGGCATAGGAGAAGTAGGTGGCCGAACCGCCCAGAACGCCCTCGGCCTTTGACTTAGGCGTCTCCACCGTATCTATGGCTACCGAACCGACAACAAGCAAAGACATTTAGAATGCGTCCCTATCGCTTATCTTGAATCATTTTGACTGCGCCAGAGAGTCGCTTCAGTGTGCAATTTTTGCCCAATAGACTCAAGGTCTCAAAAAGGCTGGCGCTCACCCGGGTTCCGGTGGCGGCCACGCGCACCGGCTGAGCCAGTTTTCCAAAACCGATTCCCCTCTTCCCGGCCAAATCCCTTAAGCCCCGCTCAATCTCCTCGGCAGAAAAATCCTCCAGGGCTTTAAGCGACTCTTGGGCCTCCTCCAGAAGTTCCGGCACGCCTTCTTGCCGGAGAATCTTATCCACGGCCTCCTCGTCAAACTGGAAATCTTCGTGAAAGAAGAATCGAGCCTGAGTGATGAGGTCGCCCAGGGTTTTCAGTCTCTCCCGGTAAAGGGTGAAAAATCGCCCCCACCAGGCCTCATCTTTTATTTCGAAACCCGGCGCCTCTTCCTTCAAGAATTCGCTCGCCCACCGGGTGAATTCCTGCGGGCTTGCATTTCTTACGTGCTCTGCGGAAAGCCACAGAAGTTTATGCTCGTCAAACTGAGAACTGGTCTTCCTTATCCTCGCCAGGGAAAACTCAGATATGAGTTCATCCAGGTTCAGGAATTCGCGATTATCCCCGGGCGACCAGCCCAGAAGCGCCAAAAAATTCAAAAGCGCCCCCGGTGGAAATCCACGCGCTTTATATTCCTCAAGAGAGGTAGCGCCGTGCCGCTTGGACAGTTTCCCTCCATCCGAACCCAAAATCATAGGCAGGTGAGCGAACCTGGGCGGTGATTCTTGCAGGGCCTCATAAGCAGCAAGTTGCCGCGGGGTATTGGAGATGTGCTCATCCCCCCGAATAACATCAGTAATCTTGAAGTCTACATCATCCACCACGCAGGCAAAATTATAAGTGGGAAAACCATCGGATTTGACAATAACGAAGTCATCAAATAGCCGGCCATCAAAGACTATCTTTTCATGGATGAGGTCAAAGACTTCGATCTTTTCCTTCTCGGGCATCTTCAAGTAGATGGCCTTACCCTTCTGGGCATCTTCCCGGTAATAAGCCTGCCCCTTTGTAATGAGTTTTTGGGCCGCGTCATTATACAGGCCCAGCCGCTGGCTTTGAAAGAAAGGGCCTTCATCCCAATTAAGCCCCAGCCAGGCAAGGCCGTCCAGGATGGCCTGGGTGGCTTCAGGAGTGGAGCGGGTGCGGTCGGTATCCTCAATGCGCAGGATAAATGACCCCTTTTGGTGTCGGGCAAAAAGCCAATTATAAATGGCGGTGCGCACATTGCCCATATGCATAAAGCCCGTGGGCGCCGGAGCAAATCTTACCCTTATCATAAGCCTCCAATTCCATAAAAAAAATGCCGAACTCTTCTCGCAAATATAGCAAAGGAGTTCGGGCCAGTCAACGATTTTCTTTAGCGCTGCCTGCGCAATTAGATAATAGTGTGAAAGTATCGCCGGGCTCGCCACAAAGGAGGCTATCTGACCATTATTCCGGCGTAGCCCACCACCTGGGCATAATCTCCGACTACATCGCCGGAGGTCTGATATTTGATTAATTCTGCCGAAGTTGCCCCCAGTTCCTTGACCGCGGTCAGCATAGCCACGGTTGGTGCCACTCCGCACATAGAGATAGCCTTTTGTTCCACCGTCTTTAGTAGCCCTGGGGCATCCAGGGCTAAGATGCGCTGGATAGCGGCGTCATCCTTTTTCTGGGCGCTTTCCTGGCTTTCATAATGGGTCATATCCGATGAGGCCAGGATGAGCGCGCCCTTTTCCAAACCCTTGGCCGATGCCGCAATACCTCGGCCAAGTTCCTCAAGGGAGGGCAAATGATGGGAGGCTAAAACCAGCGGTACTATCTTCGCTTCCGGATTTATATACTGGATGAAGGGAACCTGCACCTCAGCGGAATGCTCGAGCCTATGGGCGGAATTGTCTGCCTCCACCAGGGGACAGTTATAGAGCAGGGAGCGGGCAAAATCTTCGTCAATAAGGCACTGGCCCAAAGGAGTCTCCCAGGCCCCTTCAGCCCACAGGGCAAAGGGAGCGCCCAGGCCGTGATGATTGGGGGCCAGTATCACCACCGTGGAAGGAATCTCTATTTTGGCATATACCGCGCCAGCGACGCTCGCGCTATACATATATCCGGCATGAGGGACGACCGCGCCCAGGGCTTTAATTTTTTCTTCGCCCGGCCCTATGTAACGCTCCAAATCCTTCTTCAGGGCCTCTGACGCCGCCGCATAGAAACTGCCTGCAACTACCGGTTTTCTTACCATAATCCTTCTCCTTACCCGCACCTCTTTTCCAAAATATAGGACCTATCAAAAAGATTTCTTATCTAATTTAAAGGGTAATACAAGCACCCTCCGCAGGTGAAGAATTCAGTGGTGCAGGGAACGATTGAGATGAACAAAAATCCTCTTTGTAAAACGGCTGGACAAGATAGCCCAAGAAGCTATCGTCACTTTACCAGTTTGGCCACCTCGAATCTGCGGCGCAGGAAATTCAGGCTATAGACAAATTTTTCCGGGTCTCTGGGGTCCTGGTAAGCACCCACTATCCTTCCCACAGCGGAAAACTCCTTGCTCAAAAAAGGCGAGGTGAGTTTTAGCCAGATTAAGGAATATGCCTGTAGGTGTTCGGCGGTGCTGAAATCCAACCCCGTCTGCCTGATTTCCGTCACTTCTGCAAAATGAGGGGCGCTGGTACGGAAAATGCTTTTTATGCCTGCACTTTTTCTGAATTCCATAGAAAAATATTGACCGGAAACCCGGGCATATTGGCGAGGCTTTTCCTTCTCGGGCACTCTCACCGAAACTCGCTCCCGAACCCCTGCCCGCTTTAGGGCCAAATAGGGCGCGAGCGATTCAGTCACTATACCCAGTTTCACCTCCTCCACCCAGACGAGGAAACCAAGACCCATGAGCATCAGCACATAAGATAGCCCCTTTCTGCTTCGGCGAAGGCTCGTAATATCAGCGGCCAACTCCACTATCCCCACCGGCATATCCGTCTGGGTCTTTATCCAGGCAAAGCCCGAAATCCACCAGGGCCCGCGAGTGCCGTAGTGGCCTCCGTATTTGTAAGGTGAAGTGACCAAACATTCCCGCAAGTTAGGGTCATTTATAAAGTCCTCGATTTCTTTCCATTCGGATGCCCTGAGGCCAATATTGGCTTCATCTATCGTGGTTACCCCGACTACCAATACCCATGCAGCCTCGGTCTCTCCCTCAGGCGCGGGGCGGAGGGGGTAGGTGACACTTCTCTTTGACTGAACCGCGAGAGTCCGTGCCCATATACGGTGTCCGCGAAGCGTTTTGTGCTCCGCCTGCCACAGCATATGGGATAATCGACGATACGGCGCAGAATTATAGGCGGCTTGATCGACCAAAACGCGGTGCAGCGTGCCGTCGATATTTCGAGCCAAAGTGGTGACATTTTTCTCTAATCTTCTCCTGATGCTCCCAACCCGCAGTGCATAATCTATGTGAGGGACAAGGTAAAAGATAACTTCGAGGATAAGGAAGGCTATCAGGAGTTTCTTTGTAGATGTTTTTTGGATATATTCAGTTATCCTGCCAGCCATACCCAGAAACCCCTGTGGTTGAAGGCAGGTATGGAAAAAGACTTCACAAACTTATGGGCTCTCTTCTTCGGGCTGGGTCAAATAATACATTTCGCGTAGATAAACATAAATAAAGTCATAGCCGTAGCCATTCCATCTGGAATTGTCTCCCTTATCTGGATAAGGAACACCATTTATATCCAGGACATATCCCAATTCAGCCAGGGTGTTACTTTCCACATGACCATCCAGATAAAGCACACTGACCTCATCCAAATGGCGAGCCTCAGCAGGAGAAAAGCGCAGGCCTTCGCGGCGCAAAGGGCCATATTGATTAGGCAGGTGCTCCTCATCCCCCTCTAAGCCCAGACCGTACTTGTCCTCTATAATTTTTTCCACTTCAGAGGGTTCAAAATCCCGGTCAGGACGCCAACCGGGACCGGAAAATTCATCTAACCATTCCCGGCGGCGGCGAGGCGGGTCCAAGGTGAATGAGTAATACCCGTGAGGAATATCGTCACCGCGACTATCGGCCACAGCCACAGTCTTAAAAGGCGCAACTATCCGGGAAGAGCCTACAGGAAAGTTTACGAAATTAAAATCAATAAGGTCCAGGCCCTGCTCCGACTCAGTTAGAATGGTGCTACCTCCTACTTCTATCTCTCGCCAAAGCCTGGCATTGCCCAGATATTGATAGTTGTAGCCGTAGGCCCCATCCCGTATGTCTCTGGACATAGGCCCACTGAACGCGGGGCAAAAGAAAACCTTATTGGAAAGTGTGCGGTAATCGGGGTCATCTATAGGGTTCATAGGATTTTGGGGTGGACTACCAAAATAGTTGCTCAAGGCCCACTGCCACTCCGCCCTGGGCCGACCCCAGGCGTTGGCGGCCTCGGGGATGCGTGTCTCTCTGAAAAGGTATAGGGGCTCTTCCTCCCTCTCCTCTCTCTCCTCCAGAGGCATCCTGGGCCAGCGCTGCGGCGGGTAACAATTCCAGATATGTTCATACATAGTTAAGGCAAACCCAATCTGTCTCAGGTTACTGTAGCAAGCCGCCTGCTGTCCCCGGGCCCGGGCCTTGGTCAAGGCGGGAAGAAGCAGCGTAACAAGTATGCCAATAATAAGTACGACCATCAAAAGTTCCACCATAGTAAAGGCTGGATTGTTCCTTTTTATCGGTCGAGACATTCTCTTCCCCTTCGTTTTACCCCGTTGGAAAAGAATAATCGCACACCGCTTCCTTACCAAATTATAAAGAGTATGAGAAATCTGTCAATATTTTTTTCCAAGAATTTCCAAGGCGTGAACCGGGTTCGGAGACCGAAGAGAAAAGGCGCTCTGGCGAGGCATAATTCTTTCCGGCGAAAATAGCCGCCTTTCCTGTTTGCCAGCCCTTGGATGGCCCAGAATATAAGACAGATCTGGTTCCAGCCGTTCACTCAGCAATGCTCACTCTGGCAGCAGTTCTCGGCGGTTCTGGAGATGTTCTTCTGGCGTTCCCAATTCCTCTAAGTATTTTACATATTGGGCGTGAATATTTCTGGCCACCTCCAGATTATCGTTAAACACATTTTTCTCCTGCTTGGGGTCGGAAGGTAAATGATAAAGTTCCGGTCCGGCGGAAGGACCATAATAATCGTGCTCCCACCGCTGCAAATCATCCACCGCCCGGGTGGTGGCCCTGCCTGGTTTGAGGTAGGAGCCGCTATAAATAAGCGCCCACTCTTTGGTGGTGATGGTGGACCATCGCCGGACACGAACGCCCTGGACTAAGGAGGGCGTGGAAACCGCCAGCGGTCGAAGTTCCTGCACCTCTTTTTTCATAATGGGCATAAGGGATTTGCCCTGCACGGTCTCGGGCGTATCCACTTCCGCCAGTTCATATATAGTCGCAGTTATGTCCGGAGACTGCACCAGGGCACGAGAGCGCATCCCCCCTTTTGCTTCGGGAAGGCGCATTATAAGCGGTATGTGAGCCACCTCTTCATAAAGTGGGGCGCTCGCTGACCAGCCCTCCCCTATAATGGATTTACCGACAAGGCCGTGCTCACCGTGAAAAAAGCCGTGGTCGGTGGTGAAAATGACCGCAGTAGAATCCCTGAGCCCCAGGTCATCAATTTTTGAAAGTAGATGTCCTACCCAGCGGTCCACCAGGGAGACCTCTCCGGCATATAAAGCACGAATATGCTTGATTTCGGCGTCAGTCAAGAAATCAGACTGGAAGTAGCGAGGATAGATTACCTCTTCGCCCTCATAGCCCGGGTCATAGAGGTCCACATACCATTTTGGCGGGTCCCAGGGCTCGTGCGGGTCGAAGGTATCCACATATAGAAAGAAAGGGCCATCCGCATAATTTTCCTCCAGCCAGTGGCAAGCGGTGGACATCGTCTGGGCGCAGAAATAATCCCTCTCAAAGCGGCGATGATATACATTTCTTAAGTATTGCTTGACCGTGCCCTGAGGGTTGCGAAGTTTCCTGGGGTCGCAGGGCAGTTTCACCTCCCTGGGCGCGGTGCGATAGGGGTCGTTCTCCTGCCCCCGAATCCAGTAAAATCCCTTGAAGCCCCGCTGGAAATTATAGCCCGCTCGCAGGATGTGCGGGGTATCGGCAATCATCTGGGTGGTAAGGCCCGCATCGCTTAAGACCTGGGCAAGCACCGTCTCACCAGCGGGAAGGGGCGACCAGTAGAAATAGGTGAAGGTGAACCGGCCGGTCATTATATCGGCGCGATGCGGCACCGTGGGAAAGGAAGCACAATATGCCCGGTCAAAGACCGTTGCTTCTTCTGCAAAACGGTCCAGATTTGGCGTATGAATCCAGTCATTACCATAAGCGCCCAGATGATCACGCCGAAAAGTATCGGAGATAATGAG
>LIZR01000093.1 GCA_001302825.1 Planctomycetes bacterium DG_23
AATCTCTCTCTTTTCACGCAGGCCGCTTTAACTCCAAAGGATAAAAATACTTCCGCAATATTTTATTGCAGAAATTGTCCTTCTTCAAGCGTAAATCACCTCTTCGGAACTTCCGCGCTCATCCTCAATGCGGCTTATCTGGGCCCCCAGGGAAGAAAGTTTCTCCTCAATGCGCTCATACCCCCGGTCAAGATGGTAGATGCGATTGACTACGGTCTTGCCCCTGGCCACCAGTCCCGCGAGGATGAGTGCCGCGCTCGCCCTCAGGTCTGAAGCCATCACCGGCGCTCCGGAAAGTCCCGAAACACCGGTGATTATGGCGTGCGGCCCTTCTTTTCTGACCCTCGCTCCCAAGCGATTGAGTTCGGCGATGTGCATAAATCTATCCGGAAAGATTTTTTCCGTGACCACCGATATGCCATCGGCCAGAGACAGTAGCGCGGTGAACTGGGCCTGGAGGTCGGTGGGGATGCCGGGATAAGGCAGGGTCACCAGGTCCGTGGAGGTGAATTTGGCCGGGGAGATAACCTTGAGACGTCTATCCTCGCCGGCGAGTACTATGCCGATTTCCGAGAGTTTATCCATTACCGCAGCCAGATGTTCCAGGCGGGCGCCCTCAATGGTTACTTCGCCTTTAGTGATGCTGGTGGCAATGATATAGGTGGCGGCCTCAATACGGTCGGGTATAATCTCGTATTCTGCGCCGTGAAGTGAGTCCACGCCTTCAATAGTAAGGCGGGGGGTGCCGGCGCCAGAGATTTTCGCGCCCATCTTATTGAGGAAGTTGGCCAGGTCTTCTATTTCCGGCTCGCAGGCGGCGCATTCAATAATAGTAGTACCCCGGGCCAGCGCCGCCGCCATCATCACATTCGCCGTGCCCGTGACCGAGGAACCGCAAGGCCCGCCCAGATAAATCCTCGCTCCCTTGAGTTGGGGGGCCTCGGCCCGCACATAGCCGCCCTCCACATCAATACGGGCCCCCAAGGCGCGCAGACCCTTCAGGTGCAAGTCTATGGGTCGAAGGCCAATCACGCAGCCGCCGGGAAGAGAAACCTTCGCCCTTCGGCGTTGGGCCAGAAGCGGACCCAGCACACAAAATGATGCCCGCATCTTACGCACCATATCATAGGGCGCGGTGGAGCTTCCTTCGCTTGCCGCCTTAATCACGAGGCGCCCCTGCTCACCGCTTTCAACCTCTGCGCCGAGTTCTCCCAGGATGCCGGAGAGCGTGGCCACATCAACCACTTTGGGCACATTTTTGATGATGCATTTTTCATCCGTTAAAAGACAGGCGGTCATAATGGGAAGAGCGGCATTTTTCGCCCCGCTAATCTTGACCCGGCCCTTCAGCCGATAACCCCCTTCAATGACAATTTTCTCCATATTTCACTCCCTACGGTAAATTCTCAAACTGGCGGCTACCCTTCTTCAGCCTTGCGCCTTGCTTTGACCACGCGCTCTATCTCGCCATAGTCACGCAGGAACTCCGGGGCCTCGAATTTCCCCGATGCGGCGAAGATTTCCTCAATCTTGCCGGCCTGGCCCTGGCCCATTTCCAGCAAAAGCCAACCTCCGGATTTGAGGAAACTACCGGCGCCACTGATAATCAGCCGATGAAACTCCAGTCCCTCTTCACTTGCCAGAAGCGCCTCTTTGGGCTCCCAATCCCGCAACTCTTCCGGAAGTCGAGCGTATTCTTTCTCCGATACATAGGGCGGATTGGAGACAATTATATCAACTTTTCCCTCAAGGGAAAGCCCCTTTACGGCCTCAAAGAGATTTCCAGCGTGAAAACTTATTGAGTTTTCGACCTTGTGGGTGCGGGCATTTTCTTGGGCCACTTGAAGGGCGTCTTTTGAAATATCGGTGGCGAAAATGTGCACACCCGGCGCATTTTTGGCCAGGGCCACGGCGATATTCCCCGGGCCCGTGCCCAAATCCACTATGGTGGCTTCTCCTTCGAGAAGTTTGAGAGTCTCTTCCACCAGGAGTTCGGTCTCCGGGCGGGGTATCATTACCCGGCGGTCAACCACGAAATCCAGGGAAAAAAATTGCGCCTTACCCGTGATATACTGGGTGGGCTCGTGGCTTACGCGCCTTTTTATGAGTTCTTTGAACTTTGCCAGTTCCTCTGGCTTAAGCACCCGGTCGTAATGTGCATAAAGGCCGATGCGCTCCAGACCCAGCACGAAAGAAAGAAGCAATTCCGCCGTGAGCCGGGGACTATCTATGCCTTTGGATTCGAAGAAATCCTTGCTCCAGTTGAGAAGGCCGAGGATAGTCCAGCGATGCCGGGTCAAAAGTGCCCCCTTGATTTAAACCGAGACTATTATCGTGCCGCGTCCGGACGGACAGGTGCGCTTTTCAGTCAGGAATTTCGAGAAGGGGGCGAGGGTTCCCCTGCTTCTACTTATTCCTTGCTTTCAACTAACTCTTTTAGCCTTTTCTCTCGGGAGTGTGATTTCAGGTCCTGGATGATGGGGTCTAAATCTCCCATAAGGATGTCGGGGAGGTTGAAATAGCTTTTATCGGTGCGGTGGTCGGTGACCCGATTTTGGGGGAAGTTATAGGTGCGGATACGCTGGCTGCGGTCGCCGGAGCCAATGAGCGAACGGCGCTTCTTTCCCCGCTCGCTCTCGATTTTTTCCGTCTCTTTTTGATAAAGTCGGCTGCGCAGGATACGCAGGGCCTGAAGTCTGTTTTTGTGCTGAGAGCGTTCCATCTGGCAGGAGACCGTCTCGTGAGTGGGTAGATGCGTAATGCGCACCGCACTACTTACCTTATTCACATGCTGGCCGCCCGGCCCGGAGGCGCGGAAAAATTCTATCTTCAAATCCTCCGGGTTTATCTCCACCTCCACCTCCTCGGCCTCGGGTAAGACCGCCACGGTAGAGGCCGAGGTGTGTATCCTTCCGCCAGACTCGGTCACGGGCACGCGCTGCACCCGATGCCCACCCGATTCATAATTCAAGTCGGCAAAGGCACCCTTGCCGGAGACGGAGAATATGGCCTCCTTAAATCCGCCCAGTTCGGACGGATTAGTCGAAAGCACTTCCAATTTCCAGCCCCTTTTATCGGCATAATGAGAATACATGCGGAAGAGGTCGGCGGCGAAAAGCGCGGCTTCCTCACCGCCGGTGCCGGCGCGTATTTCCACGATGGCCCGGTTGTGCTCTTCTTTTTCCCCGGAGAGGAGAAGTCCCTGAATTTCCTGTAATGTCCGGTGCTCCTGGTTTTCCAGACGCTCCTTCTCTTCACGGGCCAGTTTGAGGAAATCGGCTTCCTGCTTGGGGTCGGCAACGAGCGCCTCTATTTCGGCGAGTTCGTTCTGGATTTCTTTAAGTTTACGGATAGAGGGGACGACCTTACCCAGGCGGCCGTGTTCCTTCAGATATGCGGCATAGCCAGAGGTATCTTTGATGACCTCGGGGTCGGCCAGGAGGCCTTCCAGTTCCTGGTATCTCTCTTCCATCTCTTCCAGTTTGGATAGAAGACCGGAACGGTCGTCTTGGTTGGAGGGTGTCACTTCTGGCTTTCCTCCTCGGTGCTTTCGGGTTTTTCCTCTTTGGGCTCTTCCTCTCGGGGCTTTTCAGGGATGTCGGGTTTCTGGTCTTTTGGCTCTTCAACTTTGGCGGGCTTTTCAGCCTGGGCAGGCTTTTCAACCTCAGGGGGCTCTTTTGGGGCCTCGGGTGTGATTTCTTTCCAGCCATAGCGGCGTTTGAACTTCTCCACCCGACCGGCAGAATCCACCAGTTTCTGGGTGCCGGTATAAAAGGGATGACACCTGGAACATATGCCCACATTTATCTTAGGTCTGGTGGAGCGGGTCTTGAAGGTCTCGCCGCAGGCGCAGGTTACCACACATTCCACATATTTAGGATGAATGTCCTTTTTCAATTTTCTCCTCCACAAAATACACAACACGAAACAAGACGAAAAAAACGAAAGATAAAATCACTGAAGCACGAAAGTAACAGAAACACGGAAGAAAACTTGAATTTTAGCAGTTAGACTGCCTCCGTAACTAAATTTTTATAACAGAAACGGCAGACAAATGCAAGCAAAAAAGCCCTTTGAGCAAACGCAGTAACAAGAAACCCTTGCAAATGGGGCCGCAGTTTTGTATAAACATCTCAAAGAACAAATTCGCCTTTTACAAAGCAAGGAGTTTCAAGTGGTGGAATTTAGACCATTCGGCGAGATTGCGGTGGGGCTGGGCTTTTGTTCCCGGCAGGATGTGGAAAAGGGCCTGGAAGTGCAGAGCGACCTCAGGCGCGAGGGCAGGAAGCATAAACTCATCGGGATGATTCTTCTGGAATCCGGAGCGATATCCAGCAGCCAACTCATCCAAATCCTGAGGATTTATGAGGAAGAGGCTGAGGCCCGGAAAAAAGGGAATTGAGACACGGACTTACACAGAGATTTCGTCACTCGTCATTCGAAACTCGTTACTGGTTATTGGAAACTCGTCACACAAAAACTCGCCGTAGGCTGGCTCGTCCCCGAGCCAGCCTGGTCGGGGTCAGGGACGACCCCGACTACGAAACCGATGACTAATGACGGATGACGAGTTTGACTGCGTGGTCTGGGCCTCGGGCGCCGGAAGGTCCTTGACAATTTGTGCTCCATAATTATAATTATGGCTTGCCATTAGACCAGCAACTACAGCAGAGAAAGGAGTTTTCCTGTGAAGGAGTTTGCGGATTTCGGCCCCTGGACGGCATTTGCCCTGGAGACTATTAACGATTCCATAGAGATGATAAACCGGCTCGGCGGTCGGGGGGTGGAGGTGGTCTCGGATGTCCGTGAGGGCGAATATCGCTACTGGGACCCGGAGACCCTTAAGGTCGACCGTGAGGCCGAAAACTTGTTTATCGAGCGCCTGAAAAAATATGGCATAAATGCGGTAGTCCTTTCCGAAGAGGCCGGCACTCTCGAACTTGCTTCCCAGTCGCCGGCTGAGGGTCTGGAGGAGAAGGTCTATTTCATCTCCGACCCCTTCGATGGCAGTCTTCTTTACAAGCGTCAGATACCGGCCTTCTGGTTCACCACACTGGCTATTTATGCCCTTGATGGGAGCGCAAAATGCGCGGCGGTGGGCGACTGCGCGGCCAGGAGCGTGGATTTCTGCAATGAAGAGAAGGCCTATACCGCGCGGCTCGCCGAAGGGAAACTCCGAGATGTAAAAGAACTCAAACCCCGGGATACGGGGAAGTTGGAGGATGTCTTTTTGGAGACCTATTTGATGAAGCCCCATTATATGTATCCGGCGGTGAAGGATTTTGAAGCCCTCTTCTCGCAGGTGAAATTCATCCTGCCCAACGGCGGGCCCGGAGGATTCAGTGATGTGGCTTCGGGCCGGGTGGATGTGTATTTCGCCAATAAGCAGCCCTTTGTGGATGTATTCACCGGTCTTGCCATAGCCCAGAAGGCCGGCTGCATAGTCACCACCTTTGAAGGGGAAGAGGTGCCCTTCAATGTGGATATAAATTCCCGTTATAATGTAGTTTGCGCGGCAAATGAGAGACTGCATCAGCAGGTTCTGGCTACTTTGAGCAAATGAGCGAGCCTGCGGCCAGGGCCTGGGGTCAGGAAGGAGCGCAAGATGCCTGAGGAAGGAAGTGTTGAGGCCAAGGAGCTCACTATGTTAAAACCGGAAGATTATTTCGACCTCAGCAAAACGAAATTTGCCGACATATTTGACGGCGTGGAATATGTCTGGGATGCGCTGAAGCGCCTGCCCGAATATGTCCAGTCGCACCTGAAGCCGGGTGTGGAGGGCAAGGTGATGCCCGGGGCATATGTGCAGGACAGTGTCTCTATCGGCAAGGGCACGGTGGTGGAGCCGGGCGCGGTGTTAAAAGGGCCGGCCATTATCGGGGAGAATTGCGAGATAAGAAAGGGCGCCTATGTGCGCGGCAATGTGATTGTGGGCGATGGCGCGGTAGTGGGCAATTCCTGCGAACTCAAGGTGGCCTTTCTTTTTGACGGGGCCAATGTGCCTCATTTCGCCTATGTGGGCGATTCCATCCTGGGCTGGAAGACGCATCTCGGCGCCGGGGTGAAGATTTCCAATGTGAAACTCATCCGCGAGCCCATCGTGGTCACGGTAAACGGCGTAAAATATAATACCGAACTTATCAAATTCGGGGCCATTATCGGCGACCGCTGCGATATCGGCTGTAATAGCGTGCTCAATCCCGGCACGATGATTGGGCCGAATACGGTGATGTATACCAATGTGATGTGGCGAGGGGTATGTCCGCCGAACTGCGTGGTCAAACTTCGCCAGACCATTGAGGTGGTGCCCAGGCGTTGAGGTTTGCGATAGATGAATCTTGAAAATTGAGAGGCGGGGTTGCCTGCTTTTCTACGGCAAGTCCCGCCCTTTTTTTCTCTTTCCCCTGTAGGGCTGGGTCGTCCCCGACCCAGCCAAGATGTTGGGCTCCCTGGCTGGGCAGGCAGGGACGAGCCCGACTACGATGATAGGTGATGAAGGGTCTGCTTAAGACAAAAAATTGGCGAGCGCTCCTTGCTGACAAAGAAAGTCTCCTTTATCGAAGGCTTGAGGAGATGCACGGCGGCGAAGCCGCGCTGGTGGCCGAATCTGGCCGCCTTTTTGGAGAGGCCTTAGCGGCCTATGAGCGAGCCCACGGCGAAGGTGAGGTCTTCATCCTCCGCTCGCCGGCCCGCATCAATCTTATGGGTATGCATATTGACCATCGCGGCGGGGCAGTAAACGCAATAGCCATTAAGGAGATGGCGGTGGTAGTGGGCCCGCGGGAGGATGACCAGGTATTTCTGGCCAATGCAAATCCCAAAGCGTTTCCGGAACGAAAGTTTCGCATATCCCGGGAACTGCCTGAGGAGAAAATTGAAGACTGGGAGGAGTGGACGCGCAAGGAGACGGCGAGGCGCGCGAAAAAAGGCCTGGGCGGTGATTGGGCCAATTATGCCAAAGCCGCGGTGCTCTATCTGCAGAACCTATATAAGGAAAAAGATGGGCGGCTCAAAAAAAGAATGCGCGGGATGAATCTTGCCGTGGCCTCCAATATCCCTATTGCCAGTGGCTTGAGTTCTTCTTCCGCTTTGGTGGTGGCCTCAATCCTTTCCGGGATGAATGTGAACGATATAGAGATTCCCCGGGCAGAACTGACCGAGCACTGCGGCACCGCGGAATGGTTCGTGGGCACCCGCGGGGGGATGGGCGACCACGCCGCCATCCTTTTCAGTCAGTTTCAGTCCGTCCTGCACATAGAATTCTTTCCCGTTAAAGTGGAGGTCCTGCCCTTTCCCAGGGAATATTCCATCATCCTGGCCAATTCGTTGGTTGAGGCAAAGAAGCAGGCCGGGGCAAAGAATATATTCAATAATCGTGTGGCCTCATACATCATAGGGCGGCTTCTGGTCAAAAAGAATTTTCCAGAGCACGCCCCAAAAATTAAACTCTTGAGAGACATAAATCCGGAGCATTTGGGAGTGGGCGAAAAAGAAATGTATGAGATAATTTTGAGTCTTCCAGAGCAGGTAACACGGGAAGAAGCGCTGAAGATGCTTCCAGAAGAGCAAAGCGAATTGGAGAAATGTTTTGAGACTCACGAAGAGCCTGCCCAGGGATATAAAGTGCGCCAGGTGGCGGCCTACGGGATAACGGAATGTCTGCGCAGCCATATGGCGGCAAGTTTCTTACGGCACAGGCGTGTGAAAGGCATCGGCGAACTCATCAATATCTCCCACGAGGGCGACCGGGTGACGGGTCTCGTGGGGACAGAAAGAGTTAAATTAGACAAAAGCATTTCCGATGACAAAATCCACTCGCTCCTTGCTGATTTGGACTCAGAAGAACTGGAGCGGAGGGAATGGGCCCGGCTTTTTCGCCAGCCGGGTGGCTTTGATGTGAGCATCCCGGAACTCGATGAATTGGTGGACACGGCACGCCGGATAGATGGAGTGGCCGGTGCCGGGCTGGTGGGCGCAGGCCTGGGTGGCTGCGTCGTGGTGGTGGTGGAAACCGAAGAAGGAAAAGAAGTTGTTCGGGCCTTGGAAGAGGGGTATTATGAGCCCCGCGGGCTGCCTCTGGCTGCAGAGGTGGTCATTCCTGTCGCCAGCGCCGGAGT
>LIZR01000094.1 GCA_001302825.1 Planctomycetes bacterium DG_23
GGAACAAATCACAGAAGCACGCAATCCCGCAAAAAGACGAAAGAAGAATAAATCAATCAAGGAAACACCCTGGTCGTCTTCGCCAACCGAGAGCCGCTTTGGCGACAGTGCGATGACGAATGACGGAACTGGTCATTAGTCATTAAAATGACGGATGAGCGTCGCAATTGCCCGGAAACTCAAGAAAAAAATTGACAAACCTTTGACTTTTTTCTTAGAATATCTCACGCCGACGATGCTCGGCAAGCGCAAGCCTGGCCTCGCTGGTCGGCGGCGCTTCGCTCGCGCTCAGGGTTCATCCTGAAGCTTTGCCTGCCCGCAGGCAGGGATTCACCCTGAAGGGCATTTACCGCTTCTATCTAAAACGGCAGAATAGATAAATGCAGAAGAGACAAAAGAAAGCGCTGGCCCCGTCCCTCCGGACCGGGCGGCCCGTCAAGAGGAAGCCGGGCCGTCCGGCTACCGCCGGACGGGATGTCATTCGTCTGCCGGTGCGGGTGCGCTATCCCGAGACAGACCCTATGGGGTATCTCCATCACTCTGTTCATCTGGTATATTTCGAGATGGCTCGAACGGAACTTTTACGCAGGCACGGAATCTCTTATGCTGATTTGGAGAAAGAGGGATTTCTCCTGGCGGTGGCTAAGGCGGATGTCGAGTATCTGGCTCCGGCTTATTACGACGACCTTCTTCTGGTTGAGGCCCGGCTGAAAAGTGCGGGCTTTGTGCGCCTCGTGCACGAATATAAAATCTGGCGTAAATTTGAGCGTGGAGATCACAAAAAATCTAAAGGGGAAGGGGCCCGTACGGATGAGGTGCCCTCAAAAGCCAAGGGCTGGGTTTTAATTGCCCGGGGAAAGAGCACCCTGGCCTGTTTGGACCGCGAAGGCCGGCTTCAGCGTCTTCCGGAAATTATAACGAGACTCTTCAAGAAGAAAAAATGAGGCAATATCTCAAAGAAGTTGATGCCCCCAAGACCCTGGCCGCATTGTCGGTGCTTCTGGCTGCAATAGCCGTTTATTACAACTCACTTGGAGGGGGCTTCGTCAACTGGGACGACCGCACGCTGGTGATAGAAAATCGTCATATCCGGGGTCTTAATCTGGAGAATGTAAAGGCCATTTTTTCCCGTCCGGGCCACGCCTATCTCCCCGTGCGTGACCTCTCCTATATGATAGATTATCATTTCTGGGTCCTTTCCCCTGTGGGATTTCACCTGACCAGCATCCTTCTGCACGCCGGCACTTGTGTGCTACTTTTTCTGCTTTTGCGTGAGACTTTTGGGACTATCAGGCTGGCCCTTTTCACTGCGCTTCTTTTCGCCACCCATCCGGTAGGAACAGAATCCGTGGCCTGGGTTTCGGGGAGAAAAGAGGTGTTGGCTGCGTTTTTCATTTTATTGGGCCTCTATTTATATGTGAAAAGTGCGGCGGTGGGACCAGAGAAATTCTGGCAATATTATCTTGCGGCGCTGGTTTCCTTCCTGGCCGCTTCCTTCTCCAAGGCCACCGCGGTGGTCTTTCCGGCTCTGGTCATCCTCTTTGATTTTGCCTTCCGCCCCGGGGCCTGGAAGGTGCGTTGGCCACAAAAGATGCTGGCTTACGCGCCCTTGTTCCTGGTGGGTGGGGCTTCGGCCGTGGTGCACATTACCTTTGGAGTGACCCGGGGCACGGTTAAGACCTTTCACGGCGGCACTCTCTTCTCGCATATATTCCTTTCGGCAAGGGCCTTTATGCGTGTCTTGCGGATTATGGCTTTCCCCACGGGACTGCGTCCTTATTACGATGTGGCCGATTTTTTGCGGACAGACCCGCGCTGGTTAAAGGGAGGCCTTTCCCTGGGCCTGACCGCGGTATTTGCGGCGTTGGTCTTGGTCTCGCTCCGGCGCTGGCGGAAAGTCTCTTTCGGACTCTCGTGGTTCTTGCTCACGCTCCTTCCCGTCTCCGGCATTATTCCCACCAGCACCCTTTTAGCCGAACGCTATCTATATATACCTTCCATAGGATTTGTCTTTCTCCTTGCGCTTATATGTGCGAGAATTTTCACTGCTGGCTCTACGCGAGAGGAGCGCGCCCAGAACGCAACACTGGGTATCGGGCTTCTTGCGGCCGTCTTGAGCCTATATGCCTTAGGCACGGTAAAGCGAAATCCAGCCTGGCGGGATAGTGTATCTTTGTGGAGCGATGCTCTCGGCAAATCACCTCTCTCGGTGGATGTGAGGCTTAGACTCGCCGATGCCTATTATCAGCGGGGCGAAAAAGAGCGGCCCCTAAAGATACTTGAAGAAGCAGAGGGGATAATGCCGCACGTTTCTGAAGTGCATCTTTCAAAAGGAAGAATCTATTTTGACCTGGGGCGCCTGGATGAAGCCGCAAAATCTGCCCAACGGGCTATCGAAAGCCCTGCTGCTTCTCTCCTCACCCACGCCCAGGCCTACTCATTATGGGGAGATGTGCTGAAAGAGAAAGAAAACGCCCAGGGGGCCATTCAAAAATACCAAGAGGCCATTAATACCGACCCGGAATACATCGTCGCTTATAATAAATTGGGCGCAACTTATGAGGCCCTGGGCGAGCTCCACCAAGCGCTTGAGGTATATGAGAAGGCGGCAGCCCGCGAGCCGGATTCTTCTGGAGTCCATTATAACCTGGGAAATGTCTATAAGAGCCTGAATGACCTCGTCCGGGCCGAGGCCGAATACAGAAAGGCTATTCGCCTGGGGCCGGAACCAATTGCCCGGGGCAAGACTGTCCAGGCCCAAGCGCACACAAATTTGGCCCAGATTTACTTTGTCCAGAAGCGCTTCGAAGCTGCCCTGGGCCAACTCATCCAGGCCGTGGATTTAGACCCTTCTCTCATCCAGCCGCGGCTTCTTCTCGGGGCTACTTATGTGCAACTGAAATACCCGGAACTGGCCCAAAAAGAGTTTGAGGCCGTCCTCAAAATGGACCCGGATAACCAATACGCCAAAGAGTCCTTGGAGGCTCTGAAGAAGCTCTTAAGTAAAGCCGAAGCGGAGGGACAAAAGACCCCTAACCCTTAGAATTTTGCGCCTTTGAAGATGAGCGTAGGCTGTCCGGCTGCCGCCGGACAGTATAGTCCATACCATATGGACCGCGAGAGGAGGTAGGTGATGGAGATAAAGAAGGCGGTAATCCCAGTTGCCGGGGCAGGAACCAGACTCCTGCCGGTAACCAAGTCCCAACCCAAGGAGATGCTTCCGGTAGGTCGAAAACCTGTAGTACAATATGTGGTGGAAGAGGCCGAGGCCGCGGGCCTTAAAGAAGTTCTCTTTGTTACTGGACGCCAGAAGACTTCCATAGCCGACCACTTCGACCGCGATGTGGAACTCATACGCCGTCTCACTCAAAGCGGTAAATCAGAGATATTGGAAGAACTCGTCTTTGAAGAGATGGGCCTTTCTTACTATTATGTGCGTCAGAGCGAACCCAAGGGCTTGGCCAATGCCGTTTATCACGCCAAAGACTTCGTGGGGGATGAAAATTTCGTGGTGGCCCTGGGTGATACCATAATCAAAGGAAAAGACGGCGGCGAACTTCTGCAAAGGATGATTAAATCCCATCTGAAGAATAAGGCCGCCTGCACCATCGCCGTGGAGGAGGTGCCCCTGGAGTATATTTATCGTTACGGCGCGGTAAAGCCCAAAGGAAAGGTAAGCGAAGATTTCCCCATAGACGACCTGGTGGAAAAACCGATGCCTCAAGAGGCCCCCAGCAACTTAGCCATCGCCGCCCGTTATGTGCTTTCTCCGGTGATCTTCGACTGCATCAAGCGCACCGTCCCGGATGAACACGGAGAACTCTGGCTCACCGATTCCATCCGCATCCTACTTAACCAGGGCCTCAAGGTTTATTGTGTGAAACTGAAAGAGGACCAAAGCCGCTACGACATCGGCAATTTTGAGAGTTATTTCAAGGCCTTCGTGGATTTCGCCATAGAAGACGAAAAATATGGCTACACCCTGCGTCAACATTTATATCACACCATCGGCCAGATTACGCCTTAAGTCTCGCAGGAGATTAAAGGGTGGATGCAAATAGCGAAAGAAAGATAATAGCCTCTGCCCCGGGCCGGGCCGGCATTCTGGGGAATCCCACCGATGGCTACGGCGGTAGCGTCATATCCTGCAGCCTGGCCGAGCGCGCCAAAGTAACCCTTTCTCCAATCTCCAAGAAGGGCCTGGAGGTGAAACTGGGGGAGGAAAGCATAGTGCTTTCCTCTCGAAGCGATTTTCGCCTCCAAGGCGACTTCTTTGACTGCGTGCGCGCGGTTATCCAGTTCCTTCGTCTCTATGACCTAAAGGTGAAAATAGAAATCACCAGCGACATACCGGTGCAGGCGGGCCTGGCTGGCTCCACGGCCATCCTCACCTCGCTCATCGGTGCTCTTCTTCGTGTGCAGAGAAAAAAGGCCAATAAATATTATATTGCTGAACTGGTGCGTCAGGTGGAACTCAACTTCCTGCGCGTGCAGTGCGGCTATCAGGACCAGTATATGACCGTGTTCGGGGGGCTTAATTATATGGATTTTCGGGATAAAGAACGCTATCGCTCCCTGAGCGAGGAATTCTATGCCACTATGGAACCGCTTACGGATATGGTGGAGGAGCTTCCTTTCCTCGTAGCCCATACCGGTGTGGCCCGCAATTCGGGCGTTATCTTGAAACCCATCCGCGAGCGCTGGTTGGAGGGCGAACGCCTGGTGGTGGAAGGATACCGGCGCATAGCCTCCCTTTGTCGGCGGGGAAAGCGGGCGCTTCTGGAGGCCGATTGGCCTACCTTCGGTCGCTTTATGGATGAAAATCACCGCATCCAGCAGGAATTAGGGGCCTCGGGTGAGGAAAACGACCGGCTGATAAATGTGGCACGGGAAGAAGGGGCGCTGGGGGCGAAACTGGCCGGTGCCGGCGGCGGCGGTAGCATCATCGTGCTCCACCCAGACCTGGAAAAAATCGCCCGGGTTCTTAAAGACGCCGGCGCCGAATGCATCCTGCACCTCGCTCCAGGCCCCGGCCTTATGCTCGACGAAGGATAGCAACCGGAAGGCAGAAATATGTGTGCATCATCTTAGTTGCTTTCTCTTCATTTTTTGGCGATTATTGCAGCACTTCAAAAATGAAACAAGACCCCGAAAGATTTGCCAAAACGGACGGCTACAAAGGTATATGGTACTTTAATCAGCCATCTAACGACGAATACAGATATAAATATAGCGGCGGACTGGGCACCTATTGCGCAAAACACATCCCACTTGCCTACTACGCAAAAGAAGTTGAAAAGACTTTTTTCTGCTACGGAGGCGTCCCAAAGGGAGAAAACCGTCTACTCCATATGATTTCCTACTACGACCATCGCACCGGCATGGTGCCGCGTCCCACCATCCTCTTGGATAAACAAACCGACGATGCCCACGATAACCCAACACTTATGCTGGATGACGATGGGTATATATGGATTTTCTCCAGTTCCCACGGGACATCACGACCCTCATACATTCACAAAAGCAACAGACCTTATTCGATTGATGACTTTGAATTCGTCCAGGAAACGAATTTCTCTTATCCCCAGGCGTGGTATTTGCCTGAATACGGTTTTTTATTCCTGCACACCAAGTATGTCCAGGGCCGTCGAATTTTGTGCTGGATGACCAGCCCTGATGGTCGAAAATGGAATGAGGCGCATCGGCTCGCCGGCATTCAAAACGGACATTACCAAATCAGTTGGCGACACCAGAATAAAGTGGGCACGGCCTTCAATTATCACCCTTCGGATGCTGCCCTTCGTCCCGAGACTCCTCAGGGTCGAGGGAAGCATCCTCAGGATGCGAAGCGCCCCAGTCCGCAAGGTGTCAACTACCGCACGAATGTTTACTACTTGGAGTCATCTGATTTCGGCAATACCTGGTGCAATGTTCAGGGGGAAATCATCAAGACCCCTCTGGAGAAAATCAGCAACAGTGCGCTGGTTCACGATTACCAGGCCGAAGGGTTATTAGTGTATCTAAAGGATTTGAACTTTGATACCCAGGGCAACCCCATCATTATGTTTTTAACCAGTAAAGGCTACGCATCTGGCCCCAAGAATTCCCCGCGCATTTGGAGAACCGCGCGGTGGGATGGCGCAAGGTGGGACATCAGAGGCACCATAGAATCAGACAGCAACTATGACACGGGTTGTCTCCATATCCAGGATGACGGCACCTGGCGGATTATCGGACCCACGGAGCGCGGTCCGCAACCCTACAACCCGGGTGGAGAGATGGCCCTGTGGGTCTCCCCGGATCAAGGCAGAACCTGGATAAAGAAGAGCCAAATTACAAGGGAAAGCCCCTTTAATCACACCTACGCCCGAAGACCCGTAAATGCCCACCCGGACTTCTATGCTTTCTGGGCGGACGGTCACGCCAGAGAGCCGTCCGATTCCAGGCTCTATTTCTGTAACCAATCAGGAGAGGCTGTGCGCCGATTACCATTTGTGATGAAGGGCAAGTGCGCATCTCCTGAATTTGTGGAATGATTTTACTGAAGAAGGGAGACAGTGCTATGGAGGCAAATTGCTTTTCAAATATTCGCCGGTTAGTTTTTCTTCTCCCGTTTCTGTTTCTTCTTATTGGCTGCGGAGAAGAAGCCCAAGAGCAAGCGCTACCCGAGAAGCCTCAAATTGTGGTACATTACTGGCGGCATTTCTATGAGCCGGAAAAATTACAGATAGAACGGTTTATAGAGGAATTTGAGGCGGCCCATCCCCATATAAAGATAGAATTTGACAGCCCCCCCTATAGCACCTACACCACCAAACTTGCCGCCGCGGTTTCTGCGGGCACCGGGCCCGATGTCATCAACATCCATAACTCCTGGGCCTATAAATACATAAAAAGCGGCTATATAAAGCCGGTGCCCGAGGGGATTATGAGCACCGAAGAGATAGAGGAGGAATTTTTCCCGCTGATACAGAGTTTCAAATACGAAGGCCGCTACTGGGGCCTTCCCATCGGGGCGGGGAATCTGGCCCTTTTCTATAATACCCGGATGTTTGAAGGGGCCGGGCTTGACCCCGAGCATCCTCCGGCTACCTGGGAGGAACTAAAAGATGCTGCCTTGAAACTTACTCAGAGAGAGGATGGGCGCATCCTCATATCCGGTGCGGCCATAGGCCAGCCCTCTCACCAGGGCTGGAATTATCTCGTTGAGGGCCTTTTCCGCCAGGCCGGCTCGCAAATCATCTCTTCCGACCACAAGATAGTCCTCTGGAACTCCCCTGAGGGCCGAGAAGCCCTCAATTTTTTCACCTCCTTCATTAAAGACTTAAATGTTTATTCTTACGAGTTCCTTTCCCCTTACGAGGCCTTCTCGCGGGAGATTTCGGCGATGATGATAGAGGGGAACTGGTCCATCGGCCGGCTGGCCATAGATGCCCCAGACCTTCCTTACCGCACCGCAGTTTTGCCCCGGGGAAAAGAAAGGGCCACCTATGGCACCTTCTGGGCAAATTGCGTTACCAAGAAGGCCACCGGCGAGGTGGAAACTGCGGCCTGGGAATTTATCAGCTTTATCACCTCGGCTGAGGCCTCCAAAGCCTGGGCGCTTAATGTGGGCGAACTGCCTATGCGTAAAGCCGTGGCCGAAAGCGCTGAATTGGTGGAAAAAGAACCTCGCATCGCCCCATTCCTGGAGCAAATGCCTTATGCTTATTCTTCTCTCAAAAAAGAGGAAGAGGTCTACAAGCGGGCCATCACCGCCGCGGTGGAGGACGCACTCCTCAAAGACAAATCAGCCGAAGACGCCCTGAATGACGCGGCAGTCAAAGTGAATGAGATGCTGGGTGGGGAGTAATCTGAGCGGCTCTTCAGGCCTCTACCAGAGGCCTTATGTGCTTTTCGAAGACGGCCTGCCAGGTGTAACCCTTGAGGGTGCGGTGACGCAGGTGATAGGAGGGATTTTTTTCAAGGAAGGAAAGGGTGCGCGCCGCGGCCTCGGCCGGCTCTTCATCCAGGCCGATATAAATCACATCCTCGCCGCCCACGGCCTTAAATGGTGCG
>LIZR01000095.1 GCA_001302825.1 Planctomycetes bacterium DG_23
AGGCCCGGATGCTCGCCACGAGAACCACGCAGTTAGGAACAAGCCCGCTGGTGCGGCATTTTATGTTGAAGAATTTCTCCATACCCAAATCTGCACCAAAGCCGCTCTCGGTGACCACATAATCGGAAGACCTCAGGGCTATTCCGTCGGCCAGGATAGAACTATTGGCGTGGGCGATGTTGCCGAAAGGCCCGGCGTGCACGAAGCAGGGGGTATTTTCCAGGGTCTGCAGGAGATTGGGCTTCAAGGCATCCTTGAGCAGCACGGCCATAGCCCCGGCGCACTGCATATCCTCTGCCGATACCGGCTCGCCATCATAGGTGAAACCTACCACCACCCGGCCCAGCCTCTCCCGCATATCTTTGAGGTCTTTGGAAAGGGCGAGTATGGCCATTATCTCTGAAGCCACGGTAACATCAAAGCCAGACTCCCGCACGAAGCCTCTGCCGCCCAGCCCGATGACGATATTGTCCAGCGCCCAGCGGTCGTTCATATCCACCACGCGGCGCCAGGTGATGGTGTGGGGATTGATATTGAGCCGGTTATTGCGCTTGAGGTGATTGTCCAGCACTGCGGCGCAGAGATTATGGGTAACGGCCACGGCGTGGGTATCGCCGGTAAGATGGAGGTTGAAATCCTCCATAGGGACGACCTGCGAATAGCCGCCGCCCGCCGCCCCTCCCTTTATCCCGAAGACCGGGCCCAGGGAAGGCTGGCGGATGCAGGTGCACACATTCTTGCCGATGTGATTTAGCCCTTGAGAAAGGCCGATGGTGGTGACGGTCTTTCCCTCGCCCAGAGGGGTGGGAGTGATGGCGGTGACATCAATATATTTGCCGCTGGGGCGGTCCTTGAGGCGCTCCAGTATAGAAAGTTCCACCTTGGCCTTAAACTTGCCGTGAAGTTCCAGTTCGTCATCCAGGATGCCCAGTTTCTCAGCGATTTCCTGGATGGGCTTGAGTTTTGCAGCCTGAGCAATCTCCAAGTCGCTAAGCATTGACTCTCCTCCTTTCCCTGCCCAAAACTTAAAAAGTTTTATTAAGTTCACCAGCGAAGTAGGTAATACCGCCCTACTTAAGCAAATTATTATTATAACCTGAAGGGACGCATAGTCAAGGGAAAAAGGCGCCCAGGAATGAGTTTTGGTTGACGAAGAAGGCTTTGAGCATTATAATAAAACGGATGAAAAAAGATATTGGCGGCTTTTCTTTGCCCCCGCTGACTTTATATGTGTGGAGGTAAGATTATGATTTATAAGAATTTAGTGAAGGGGCTCGTGCTGGTTAATATAGTAATTCTGGCAGTCTTTTCGGCTTCTCTTTTGGTCGGTCGGGGCCAGGAGGCAGTTGCCCAAGAGCAGGAAAAAGAAACTCAAAGACCCCCCTGGCAGCGCACTTTCGACCAGAGGCTAAAAGAAACAGTTTCTTATTCTTTTGAGCGTGAACCGCTGAAGGAGGTATTGGAAACTTATCGCAAAGACCTACGGCTTAATATCATACTGGACGCCAAAGGCCGCGGAGTGAATCCCGAGGCCCCGATAACGCTCGAACTCAGAAATGTGCGCTTTGAAAGCGCCCTTTCCTGGACGACCAGACTTGCCGGGCTTGATTATGTCATAAGAAATCAGGCCATCTTCATCTCCCGCTGGGAAAGTATGCTTCCCGAATGGCGTAAGGAAATCCCCAGAAGAGAGAAAGAGGCAAAGATAAGTCTTCTGGAAAAATTCTTGCCTCCCTTGCGGGATAGATTCACTAAGCCGGTCACCGTGACTATTGAAGGAGAACCTCTTTCAGTGGCATTGGCGCAACTTTCCCGGCTTGGAGAAGTGAACATCATATATCTCTGGGACCCTGCGACCCGGCCCGCGCCGGTGACCTTCCAGGTGGAAAATATGACCCTGGAGAATGCCTTCAAATGGCTCCTGAGGCTGGAGGGGCTGGATTATCTGATTATAGATGAAGCGATAGTTGTCGGACAGCCGGCTATAATTGGGCGCTGGAAGGACATCGGCTTGCTTCTGGAGGGTGAGGCAGCGCTTGCCCGCGAGGTATCCTTTACTTTTGAGGAAGTACCGCTGAGGCAGGCAATGGAAGAACTGCAAAAGATGAGTGGGGTCGAGATTAAACTTGAATCACCGGAAGAAGTCAATCCTCCTATTACCATTAAGGCCGAAAACCTGGAACTTTTGGCTGCGGTGCGCATTATCCTCTCCCGGCTGGACCTGGACTACGCTCTCACCACCTCGCCTCAAAAGGACGCCATCAATGTGCTCATTCGGAAGAAAAAGCCGCGCGTAGAAGCCCCTCCCCTTCCTGAAGAAGAGGAGACGGTCGAGCCCGAAGGCGAAGAATGAGCCAGATGAAACGCCCATCCCTCAAGGTCGCTCTGGGTCTCATTATTCTCATAGGGACACTCCTTCTTTTCCGCCTGAGCTTACACCCTTTTCAATCAAGCGCAAAAGAATCTATCTATGAAAAGACTCGCTTGTATATGGGCACTTTTGTCACCGTGAAGGTGGTCGCCGAAAATGCCGCAAAGGCCCAGGAGATAATAGATGCGGCATTCGGGGAGATAGAAAAGATAGAAGGTTTGATGAGCCGCTACAGAGAAAATAGCGAAGTGAGCCGGTTGAACCGCCTGGCCCATATGACCCCACAAGTTGTTTCACCTGAAACCTTTGAGGTGCTGATGAGTTCAGGTGAAATCTTTCGCAATTCAGGAGGCGCCTTTGATGCTACTATCGCACCCTTAATCAAACTCTGGCAAAAGGCGGCAAAGGAAAATCATCCTCCCCGCCCGGAGGAAATAGCCCAAGCCAAAGCCCTGGTGGATTATGCCCAAGTCATCCTCGATGAAAAGGCGCGCACGGTCTTTTTCGCCCAGCCGGGCATTTCCTTGGACCTGGGTGGAATTGCCAAAGGCTGTGCCGTGGATAAGGCCGTAGAGGCGATTAAGGCCCACGGCGCGAGAGCGGCCTTAGTGGATGCTGGCGGAGATATATATGTTCTGGGCTCCGGACCCGATGGAAGCGGCTGGCGCATTAAGATTCAAGACCCGGCCGGGGGAGAGTCCGGCCTGGGCGTGGTGGAAGTGAAGAACCGGGCCGTGGTTACTTCGGGAAATTATCAAAGATTTTTTGAGATAGCGGGAAGGCGCTATAGCCACATCGTCGACCCGCGTAGCGGATGGCCGGCGGAAGGTGTGGCAAGCGTCACGGTGATCGCTCCGCAGGCCACTCTGGCCGACGGCCTGGCCACCGCCTTGAGTGTCCTGGGAGAAACTGAGGGCTTAAAGTTAATAGAATCCCTGCCCGATGTGGAGTGCCTGATGGTGGTGGGCGAAAAGGATAGTTTCAGACAGGTGCAGTCGAGCGGCTTTTCAAAATTTCTCGCTCGCTCGTCTTTCAAGGGCGAACCTACCAGGCCTCCAGTTCCCCAACAATTTCCTCCACCAAATCCTTAATGGTAACCACGCCCACCGGCCTTCCGGCTTTAGTGGTAACGATGCCCATAGGCTGCCGGGCACGGCGCAGTTGATAGAGCCCGGCGGCGACGGAATCATCCTGGGTTATGAAGATAGCGGGGCGAAGGAAATCCTGAGCGGTTCGGCCTTCTCCATTTCCCCAGAGCAAGTCGTAAATGTTAAGGACGCCGATTATATTGCGCTGGATGTTTTCGTAGATGGGAAAGCGCGAGAAATTGGTGTTTCTGGCCAAATCCTTTATTTGCTCCGGACCCCACGAGGCCTCCACCGTTGCCACCTGCGCCAGAGGAACCATAGCCCGGCCCACCGAAACCCCGCCCAGGGCCATTATATTTCGCGCCAGAATGTCCTGATAGGAGGTAAGGATGCCGGCATCCCTTCCCTCCAGGAAATAAAACCGGAGGCTCTCACGGGTTAAGACCGGGGCTTCCTGTCTCTGGCTAATCCTGAGCAGCCGGTTCCAGAACCACACTACCCCTCTGAGAAGCGCCACCGCCGGCCGGAAGACTTTTGCCGAAAAACTCAAGAGCGACGCCGCAATATACATCCAGGTATCGGCGCGCACCCGGAAAAAATTCTTGGGCAAAACTTCCGCAAAGAGAAAGATAATGGGCGCCAGGGTAACGGTGCTCATAAGCTCGGTGAAATGAGGGCTGTAGTGGCCGCGATAGAGCCGGGTAACCAGCGCCGTGGCCAGATAAACGAAAAGATTGTGCCCCACCAGTATGGTGCATATGAGGCGCTGGCGGTCTGCCAGAAGGGGGAAGAGGATTTTTGCCCCGGGAAAACCCTCTTCCATCCGGTAGCGCAGTTTCAGCCTACTCAGCGAATAACTGCCCGTCTCCACTCCGGCATAATATCCGGCCGAAAGGACAAATAGCGCAACTAAAATCACATAAAGAAGCAACATCAATTTTTCTCGTTTGCCAGGCTTGCGCCTGAAAGGGGCTTTTCTCCTCCTCTTGCCACCTCCAGAAGGAGTCTGGCGATACGCCGCCTTCTTACCTCCAAAACGGTGAAGGCCAGATTACCATAACCCACCACATCTCCCGCACGAGGAAGCCGGCCCAGAAGAAAGATGACAAATCCCCCCAGGGTGGCCACCGTGGGCCGCACCAATTCTATACCGAAAATATCCTGCCACTCGCGAATGCCCATACTTCCCGAAAGTTCGTATCTATTCGGCCCTTTTCTTATCACTGGCCGAGGTATCTTCTGCGCTGCATCATACTCATCCTCTATCTCTCCCACTATCTCTTCCAAAATATCCTCTAAAGTAACTATCCCCTCCAGTCCCCCATATTCGTTCACCACCAGGGCGATACTGCTTTTATCGCGTCTGAAATCCCGCAGCAGGCTCTCGGCACTTTTGGTCTCGGGCACAAAACTCACTTTGCGAATGAAATCCCCCAGTATTTTCTTGGGCGAGAGCATAACTTCCTTCACATAGACTATCCCCATTATTTCATCCATAGTCTTATCGTAGACCGGAATCTTGGTGTGCTTGGTTTCCCGGGCGAGTTCTATGAGTCCCTCCACACTTCCAGAGGCCTTATAAAGGGCCACATCTACCCGGGGAACCATAATATCCCTCACCCTGACCTCATTCAAATCCAGCACTTCCTGCATCATTTCTCCTTCACCCGGGGCGATGACGCCCTGCCGCTGGCTCAAGTCCACCAGCATCTTCAGTTCTTCATCAGTTACATATGGCCCGGGCGGATGGGTTGCAAAGAAATATGAAAGCCCTCGCAGCAAAAGCCCCAGCAGAAAATGCACCGGCAGAAGCACTTTCTCCAGAAGATAAAGCGGAAATGCCGCATACCTGGATAAGGCCAGAGGCTTCCGGGTGGCCACGGCTTTGGGGGTGACCTCCCCGCCAATGATGAGCACCAGGAGAAATAAAATTCCAGCGAGAAGCGCGGCGGCGTGCCCCAGGGTTTCATCCACATAAAAAACTATGCTGCTGGCCACGGCGAAAAAGAGCACATTAACCAGCATATTACAGAAAAGAACGGTGGTAAGCAAAGTATGAGGAGTTTCCACAAGAGAAAGGATGAGTTTCTGAGTTCGACCTCCTGTTTCCTTGAAACTTCTCAACACCGGCAGGCTAAGAGAGAAAAGGGCCGTCTCCGAGCCGGAGAAAAAGGCCGATAGACTGAGGAGGATTAGGAGCAGGATGAACTCGGATAAATTGTCAGCAATTACTTCCAATAGAACGCCCAGGCTTTGTAAAAATCGTTGCCCAATTTTATTATACGCTTTCGAGGGACCCTGTCAAAGGAAATTTGCCCATTTGCGGCCTCGACACGGCAGGAGCAAAATCGAATTGACATAATGCTCCGGGCTCGATAAAATCATTTAAGTTCTTTCTAAAAATTCATTCTAAGTAGGCTTGAATACGATAGCCCGGGTGCCCATCTATGTCAAAAAAACGCCTTAACTTCTGGCTTGCTGTCTCCATCGCTTTGGCCGCTTTTTTGCCCCTTTTTTTAACCCTGGAAAGTCCCGGTTTTACCTGGGATGAGGCCATCTACTCCGGTTTTGCTTTTGAGTATGTGGAGTGGCTCAAATCCCTTTTTGTCTCCCCTCACGAAGCCCTCTCCCCTCAGGCCCTTCACCGCACCTGGTCCCTGGGCCACATACACCCGCCTTTGGGCAAGGTGCTTTCCGGGATTTCGCTGCAACTGTTTTTTCACTCACTGGGGTATCTTGCGGCTTTAAGGATGAGTTCGACCATCCTGTTTACAGTGCTTCTGGTCATTATGTTTTTCTGGGCAAAAAGCGAGTTTGGCTTAATGGCCGGTATTGCCAGTAGCGTTTCTCTCATCTTGATGCCGCGCTTCTTCGGCCATGCGCATCTCGGCACTCTGGATTTGCCGCTCACCTTTTTCTATTTCCTGGCTGTCATTTTATTTGCCCGGGCGCTGAAGCGGTGGGATGAGTTGAAGTTTCGCGGCCGCATCCTTGCCGCACTTCTTTCCGGCGTTGGCCTGGGCCTGGCCTTATTGACCAAGATAAATGCGGCTTTTTTGCCGCTGGCTCTGTGGCCCTGGGCTTTTATTTATTATCGGAAAAAGGCCCTCTGGCCGGTAATCTCAAGTGCTCTAATAGCTCCATTAATATTTATCGCCGGCTGGCCCTGGCTCTGGAGCCAGACCTTTTCCCGCACCTACTCGTATTTTGCTGATAAGACGAGCCGCGCCCCCGTTGCCGTCTATTTCCTGGGCTCGGTCTTTAAAGACCCTCCGGCCCCCTGGCATTATCCTTTTGTTTTAACCTCGCTTACCATCCCGGCCGGCCTTCTTTGTGCGATGGTCTTAGGATTAGTACTTTGTGCAAAGGGAATGAAAAGAGATGCGGCCAGGGCGCTCATAATATCGAATGCCCTGGTGCTTTTGGTGGTGGCTTCATTACCTTTCGTGCCCAAATACGACGGAGTGAGGCTCTTCCTTCCGCTTTTCCCGTTTCTGGCCCTCTTTTGCGGATTGGCCATAGGCTGGATATGGGAGAAGATGAAGCGAAAAAGAGTCGCGTTGAGGAGTCTCATCGCCGCGGGTCTCATAATCTTCTTCGCCACCCAAGCCTTCAGCGTTATTCATATTGCACCTTTTTGGCTGAGTTATTATAATTTATTTGCCGGTGGGCTCGATGGCGCCTATGAAATGGGCCTTGAGGCCACCTACTGGGGCGACAGCATAGACCAGGAAGTTTTTGATTTTCTCAAGGACCTTAAGCCCGGCAAACTCGCTTATGCCCCGTTAGGCAGAGAATTGGCCCATAATTCAAAAGCCATCGGCCTAATCCACGAGGATTTTGAAATAGTGGATTTTAAGGAGCCTCATCGTTATCTGGTGCTGGTTAACCGGCAGGGAATGCTTGACCAGAGGATGCGCAAAATCTTCCAGGAGGAATCGCCCATCTTCGTGAGAGAATGTGAAGGCGTCCCGCTTACTCTTGTCTATGAGCGCAAGCCTGAAGGCTCGGTCGCAGACGACCCGGCCTTACCATAATACCGCCGTAGAGGGAGGCCGCCGTGGAGGGAGGCTGCCTTTGCTGAGAATTATGGCTGGGTCAGGGACGACCCAGCCCTACGGATAAAAGCATAAGGACGAAACGGACTGAAATGGCAAGAACACCTGGAACAAAACTTGTTTCTCCCCCCGGCCGAGAGATTCGCTATCTCAGAATCTCGGTCACTGACCTGTGCAACCTGCGCTGCATCTATTGTATGCCGCCTGAAGGCGTTCCCCTTTTGCCTCATAACGAGATACTCACTTTTGAGGAAATAGCCCTGGTAGCACGACGCGCCGCAGGACTCGGCATCCAGCATATACGGCTCACCGGCGGCGAGCCCTTAGTAAGAAAAGACATCGACAAATTGGTCAGGATGCTCGCCTCTATT
>LIZR01000012.1 GCA_001302825.1 Planctomycetes bacterium DG_23
GAATAGGCAAGGTCAACGGTTACGGAGTCCCACTGACGACCCACGCCCAGGGTGATGCCGTGGCGGTCGGCTCCGGGGATAGAGGGGTCGAAGGTGCTTTCAGGCACGGGAGATTCGTAGTAGAAATATCCGGCGCGCAGTTGGGTGTGGTCATTCAATTTGTATTCCATCCCTACGGCGAGGCTCAAGACATCCCTCCATCTGCGCCACACCGGATTATCCGCTTCCAGTATAAAGTTGGTGTTGTCAAACTTCACGGCCATCTTTTCAAATCTTGACCAGTTGGTCCACTGGAGGTCGGCCTCAAGGCTCAGGCGGTCATTGACCTTATAGGCGTAGCCCAGGACGGCCATCTCGGGCAGGGTAAGATCGCTGGCCAGGTGGGTATGAAAAGAGGAACCCCCGAATATGCCAGCCACAGGCCCGGTGATGTTCCTGAGGTCAATATGGCCGTGAAAATCCAGGTGGGTCTTGCTTCTGAAACTGAGGCCGATACTGTGTTTTTCATTCAATTTAGCCAGAAGGCCGACATTAAAGCCCCAGCCGTCACCGTGGACTTTGATTTTGCTGGAGCCGTCGGGCGTGGTAAGATATATGGGGTTGCCGGAGAGAATGAAGTTGGTAAGGGCCCAGTTGTTCTGTCTTTCCAGTGTGGAACAAGATGTGTAGTAATCGAGGCCCAGGCCCACTGAAAGCGAGTCATTGATTTTGAAGGCCACAGCGGGATTGATATTGACGAGACTCATTTCAGAGGCAGTGGCCACATATCTGGCAAATCCGGTTCTGCTCCATTCGGTCTTGAGGCCGTAAGGTGCGGTTATTCCTAAGCCTACGGCCATTTTTTCCATACCGCCCAAGTCACTGGAAATGAAAAAGTTGGGCGTATAGAGGATTTCTTCCTCCATGTGTTCCTTAAAGCCCGCAGGCCCGTGATATTCAGTGGAAGGGAAGTGAAGAGTAAGCCCCAGGGAGAGCTGAGTGCCATCGAGTTCGGTCAAACCTGCGGGATTGAACTGAATGGTAGATGGGTCTTGCGGCCGAGCCACCACCGCATTGGCCTGACCCAAAGCCCGGGCACCATAGACTGGATTATTGATACCCCCGGAGCCTTCGCCATAAAGGTATGAAGTGCAAAGCAAAAGGGAAACGCCCAGCAGTCCGACAAGCAAGTTCTTCATCTGCACCTCTCAAGCTAATGAGCCCGCTAAGACAGAAAAAAATAGACTACAAGTCCCTGTGCCTTTTGTCAAGGCGAAAGTCAAGCAGGACGCGCGCTTATCCGAACGAACTTGTCAATCACCTCTACCGTAACCGGCACCAGTTCCGGGTCAAACTGTCTTCCGGCCTCACTGCTTATAATTTCCAGGGCCTTCTTATGGTCGTAGGCTCCCCGATAAGGCCGCGCCGATGTCATAGCATCATAGGCATCAAATATACTGAGAAGCCGGGCCTCAAGGGGAATCTCATACTTTTTCAAACCATTTGGATAACCGCTGCCGTCAAATCTTTCGTGATGATGAAGCACTATCCTCAGGGCTTTGCGCAGAAATTTCACTGGCTCGATAATGCGCGAGCCGATAACCGGATGTTGTTGGACTTCCAGCCATTCGGCCTTAGTGAGTGGCCCGGGCTTGAGAAGGACTCTTTCGCTAACTCCGATTTTGCCGATATCGTGCAGATAGCCTGCGTGGGAATACAGGTTGACATCTTCCGGAGAGAGGTTGAGATTTTTGGCTACGATAGTATATAGTTTCGAGACCCTCTGAGAGTGGCCGCCGGTATAAGAATCTTTGGCATCTATGGCGGCTATCAGGGCTTTGGTGGTGGTTTCGTAGTTTTCCTGGATGGCTGCCTTCAGTAGTTCTAAAGTCCTGGCGGTATGAATTACCTGGTCCCTTTTATCGATGGCCTTTTTTACAGCGCCAATTACCTCCCATTGATTGAAAGGCTTAATAATGTAATCCAGAGCGCCTTCCTTCAATGCCTTTAAGGTGGTTTTGGAGTCGGGATAGGCGGTGACCAGTATGACCTCGACACCCGGATACCAGGTCTTGACCAATTTCAAAAACTCCAGGCCGCTTATACCGGGCATCCTTATGTCCGTGAGTATCAAATCTACATCTTCACCTCGCATTTTTCGCAGGCCCTCTTGAGCGCTTTCAGCGGTGAGCACATCGTAAGTGTCCTTCAGTATGAGTTTCAGGGATTCTCTGGCTCCTATTTCATCATCAACCACGAGGAGTTTGTAAATAGAGTTTTCAGTGTTTTCGTTGTTCTTCTGAGCAGTCTTGCCCATCTTCGCTTTCCTCAAAAAAAACGAAAATCTTGTAACTGAACATTATCTTTGCAAATCCTATTCCAAGTTGAAGAAAGAAGTATGGAAAACGGCCAATTCAATAGCCATAGGGGTAAGAATTTCGCATTCTTTTTACATAAGTATTTTCTTAGCAAGGAATTAGGAATGTGGAAAATTTTTGTCTGCCTAACGAATGCGTTAGATTAGTTTTCGTATCAGGGAGTTTTGAAAGCAAATGATTGCACATTTTTGAACAGGAATAAGGAGCGTAAGATTTTTGATTTTTTTCTTGACAAAAGTGTGCAAATGTGTATAGTTTGTTTTATTATTTTATTTTTTGGCTGTGCGTCTTTGAAGGCTGACAAGAGTGGACACCGTGTTGCCCCTGATAATCGTTAATGTTGTCCTGGCGGCGATGCTCATTGAGCGGGTTCTGGAAACCTTCGCACGGCGAGAAAAGACAGAGGGGGTTTTAAGGGCGGCCTGGACCTTCTGGATTATGACAATTGTGTACATTGTGGTCATTTGGGTGGCCGTTATTGATTTCCTATATTTTTCCAATCACGCTAATTACAATTATGTTGTGGCCGGTGGGGGCCTTGTCCTGTACTTTTTCGGCCTAATCGTGAGAAATTGGTGCATAAGGGTTCTGGGCAAGTACTGGAGTGTACACATTGAGATAAGGAAATCTCACAGACTTATAGTTAAAGGTCCATATAAGTACAGCCGGCATCCTGCATATTTGGCTATCGCCGCCGAAATAGTGGGGATATGTCTGTTTTTAAATTCATATACGGCGTTTTTGATAGCGCTTTTATTTTTTATGCCCACAATTGTGCATAGGATTTACACAGAAGAACGGGAGATGGTCTCTGAATTGGGCCAGGAATATCTGGCTTACAGAGAAAGGGTGCCGGTATTCTTTCCCTTTCCCAAAAGGTGTAAGAAAACCTCCGGAAGTTGAATGCGGTTTATAGGATAGGGGTGGGGCGGGTGCGCAGGCGGGTGGTTGTCACTGGTATGGGGGTAATTTCGCCCTGCGGGAATGACAAAGATTCCTTTTGGGAATCTATGGTAAACGGAAAGGGGGGCATTGACCGAATCACCCGCTTCGATGCCGCTCAGTTCCCCTCCCAAATGGCTGGAGAAGTGAAGGGCTTCGATGCCAGCCAATTTCTGGATTTCAAGGAACTCAAGCGCAGTTTCTTATTCAGCCAGTACGCGGTAGCGGCAGCCAAAATGGCTGTTGAAGATGCGGGTATTGCTCTGGGCGATAAAGACCCCTATCGGATTGGAACGCTTTTGGGGACGGCCTTGCCGGGGATGGATTTTGCCGAGGCCCAGCATAAACTCTTTCTTAATAAGGGACTTAAGAAGGTCAGCCCATATATAGCCGGGGCTTTATTTCCCGGCTCGCCATCGAGTGAGGTGGCTATGGAACTCAAGGTGCGTGGTGCGAGTCTCACTCTTTCCACTGGCTGCCCTTCTGCTACTGATGCAGTTGTTTTGGCCTTTGAGAAAATTCGTCGGGGCGAATTAGATATGGCTATTGCCGGCGGGACAGAAAGCCCGGTCACCCCCTTCTGTCTGGCTATGTTCTGTGTTATAAAGTCCCTTTCCAGACGCAATCACGAGCCCACCAAGGCCTGTCGGCCCTTTGACCGTGAAAGAGATGGATTTGTTTTAAGCGAGGGCGCCGGGGTGGTCATCCTGGAGGAACTGGAGTATGCTCTCAGGCGTGGGGCCTACATCTATGCTGAACTTCTTGGCTACGGGATTACCTGCGACGCCTATCATATGACGCGACCGGACCCTTCGGGCCAGCACGCTGCCGAGGCTATGCGAAAGGCCCTGCAAAGTGCTAATCTCGAGCCAGAGACCGTGGATTACATCAATGCTCACGGTAGTTCCACTCCGCTTAATGACAAAACCGAGACCAGGATTATCAAAGAAGTCTTCGGTGAACGCGCCTATCGCATACCCATAAGTTCCACCAAGAGTATGACTGGCCACGCTTTGGGGGCGGTGGCTGCTTTTGAACTCATCGCTTCAGCGCTGGCCATAGACCGGGGAATTGTTCCCCCGACCATAAATTACGAGAACTTCGACCCCGAGTGCGATTTGGATTATGTACCCAATGTGAGCCGCCGGGCTGATATACGCGTGGCCTTATCCAATTCCTCCGGCTTCGGCGGCAAGAATACCACTCTGGTCATTGGCAAATTTGAACCTAACTAAGAGGCCGGGTCCGAACTACCTTAGGGAAAAGGAGCGGGTCTAGGATGAGATTCTTTGCCTTTTCATCTATTTTTACCTCTGTGCTGCTTGTGGCCCTGGCCGTTTTTGTATTGTTTTACAAACGCAGAAGCCATCTCTGCCGCTTATGGGCGGCGATGAGTGTGCTCATTGCCTTCTGGAGTTTTGGCTTATACAAAGTCTCAGTGGCTGAAAATGAGCCTATGGCCCTTTTCTGGTCACGCCTTTTGAACCTGGGGGCTATCTTCATTCCGCCTCTTTATCTGCATTTTATTCTGGCCCTGGTGGATAGGGAAAAAGAGAGAAAGAAAGTTTTGAGCATTGCATACCTTGTGGGCGTGGGTATATTTTTGCTGGGTCTTTCCCCTTATTTCATTAATAAGGTTATGAAGTTCGGATACTTTCGGTATGCAATTGTCCCCGGTCCGGCATATTACGCCTTTATCGCCTATTTCTTTGGTGTGGGCATATATGTCCACTGGGAACTTCTGGTTACTTACCGGGCTGCGGGAGGGTATAAGCGAAATCAATTGAAATATGTCTTTTTGGCCTCGTTTGTGGCGCTTTTGGGTGCAGTGGGGTCCTTTGCCCTGCTTTTTTTCCCGGCCTTCCCCAGTGGCCCTTTCTTCGTAGCCTGGTATTGTCTATTAATCCTTTACGCCGCGCTCCAACATAGACTGATGAATTTCGACCTGGCTATGCGGACCAGCCTTGCCTATTCCATTATGGTGGGGATGTTGGCCATATTCTTTATCCTGTTCTTCTTGCTGATTGCCGAGAGGTTCCGCATTATCCTGAACCTGCCCACGATGATGGCCGCGGTGGTGGCCGCCCTGATTGTGGCGGTCGCCTTCCAGCCCTTAAAGGAAAAGACCTATTCTCTGGTGGAAAAATATCTTCTTAAAGATAAATATGATTATCAGGTGGTTCTCAGAGATTATACGGATGCGGTTGCTTCCATCCTGGATTTGAACCAGTTAGAAAATTTAGTTGTGGACCGGGTGATGCACGCGATGCGCATCGACGGCAGTTCACTGTGGCTTCTGGATGAAGAGACCGGTAATTACCATTGCAGGAAAGTGGTGAAGATAGATGCGGCGTCAGAGAACCAGAGCACACTTTCGCATAAAAGCGCTTTGACCAACTACCTAAAGGAAAGGGGAAAGCCCCTTATAAAAGATGAATTGCACAGTCACAGTCTGATTCCTCATCATCGTCTCGACCGGATTCATAAGGACTTTGATACCTTAGACGCTCACGTGGTAATTCCTCTAAAAGTACATAATGAGATGATAGGTATCTGGTGTTTGGGCGAGAAGGTCTCCGGAGATATTTATTCAGACGAAGATATTCGCTTGCTAATCACGTTAAGTAATCAAACGGCTGTGGCCTTAGCCAACTCCTTCCTCTACGACCGGATTATGCGCATGAAAGACCACAACGATAATATCCTGCGGCATATGGACAGCGGAGTGATTACCATCGATAAATCTATGAAGATAACCGCCTTTAATCGACGAGCGTCGGAGATTACGGAAATCCCTCAGTTTGAGGCTTTGAATCAAAGCGTTTACATCTTGCCTCCGGAATTGGCAGAAGTGCTTTCCCACACACTCAGGCACGGCGCCATTTTCAGTGGTTATGAAGTAAGCATCGCCGAAAATGGTAAGGTCGTTCCCCTGGGGGTGAGCACCTCTCTTTTGAAAGGGAAAAGTGGAGGTATCACCGGAGCCCTGGTGGTTTTTTCCGACCTTTCGCAGATAAAGAAACTGGAGATGGAGGTGCGGCGTCGTGAGCGGCTGGTTTCTCTGGGCACCCTGGCCGCGGGTATGGCCCATGAGATAAAAAATCCCCTGGTGGCCATAAAGACCTTTACGCAACTTATGCCTACAAAATTCAATGACGAAGAATTCAAATCGAAATTCACTACTCTGGTGGGCCAGGAGGTAGACCGCATAGACCGTCTGGTGGAACAGCTGCTTGACTTTGCTCGGCCCAATACCCCTGAATTGCAGCCGGTTGACCTGGGCGAGATAATTGATGAAACCTTGTTGCTCCTGGATAGTGAAACCTCGGGGAAAAATATAGAAGTGACTAAGGATTATCAGCAGGGCAAAGCACGGGTCGCCGGTGACCCCGAACGGCTCAAGCAAGTTTTCCTCAACTTTTTCCTCAATAGCCTGGAAGCAATGGGTGCTTCCGGGAGGCTTTCCGTAACCTTGCGGCACCTGGCGGATGAAAAAGATGCAGTGGAGGTAAAAATTACCGACACGGGTCGGGGCATAGAGGAGAATATCCTGTCTCGTATTTTCGACCCTTTTTTCACCACCAAGGACCAGGGCTCTGGTCTGGGTTTGGCTATATCCCATAAAATCCTCGAAGACCATAGTGCCAAGGTGGAAGTAACCAGTAGCGTAGGCCAGGGCACTACCTTTATCATCAGATTTCCCGTGGTGGATTACCAGTTTGAGGAAAGGGTTTAATGAATTCCGTTTTGGTAGTGGCTCGAGAAGCAGAAGTTAGAGAACTCCTGCAGGAGTTGCTCAACGACTCCTGCATTGTGCTGGCCGCTGAAAGCGAATCACAGGCCCTGCGTATGCTGGGGTCCACTGCGGTGGACTTGATTTTTATGGACTCGGTTCCTTTCGGGCCCGAAGCGTTGGATGTGATGAGAAACCTGAAAGAAAGCGCGCCGGATGCGGCGGTGGTCTTGCTTACCGCTTCCCAGGATAAAGAGTTGCTCTATGAGGCCACTAAGGCCGGGGTCTGGGAGGTGGTCTCAAGGCCTTTAGAGGTCCGGTCCCTGCGAGAGACATTGGACAAGGTTTTGGAGCGGCAGCACTTGCTCAAGGAGATTAAATTTCTTCGTTCTCAGGTAAGGCGAAATCACGAAGTCCAACCGCAGGGCCCTTCATTTCAGCCGCGCGGGCCAGAAAGCCGTTTGCTGCTCCCGGGGCATTCGGCGTGGATGAGCGGCATCTATTACCGCGAGTTATCGCGCAAACTCTCTCGGGCCATTGCCCACATCTTTGACCTAAGCAAACTCTCTGAATTGGTCGTCGAATCTTTGCTGGAGATTTTCGGTGCGGGCCGCATCGTGCTTATGCTCGAAGACGAGAAGAAAGGTTTTTTTAAGCCGCTGGCCTATCTGGGGTATAGTGAAACGCTTATGAAAAGGATCGAGAGGGTGAGTTTCTCCAGTCTCACCTCCTGGCTGGCCAAGCGGGGCCAGATACTCAAAAGGGTAGATCTGACCACCAAGGTAGATATAAGCGAAGCCCTCAGGATAAAAGAAGAGATGGATTTGTTGGAATGTGAGATGGTCATTCCGCTATTGGCCCGGGGACGCCTCTTAGGCTTTTTGGCCCTGGGCAGTAAACTTTCGGGAAATGAATTCTATTCCGAAGACCTGGAAATACTGACTATGATGGCCAATTATATGGCCCTGGCTGTGGAAAATGCGCTTCTATATCAGGAAATTTCTCTCCAGAAAAGTCATAACGAAAATATTCTGCGAGGCATCATCAGCGGGGTTATCGTCGTTGACAAAGAAGGCAAAATTACTACCTTTAATAGACAAGCCGAGAGAATACTCAGGTTATCCGCAAGAAAGGTCATCGGGGAAAGCATTCAGAGGGTAGGCTCCGTATTTGCAGATATTATGTTCAAGGCCTTACGAGAGGGGGAGGTCTCTATTCGCAAGGAAATATTAAACCCCATTAATAAGGCCCCGCTGGGCATAAGCACCTCTTTACTAAACGATGAAGAAGGCCAGATTATAGGGGCCATTATGGTTTTCACCGACCTGAGCCGCCTCAAGAAATTGGAAGAGAAGGTGCGCTATTTGGAAAGACAGGCCTTCTGGAGCAAACTGGCCAGTTCTATGGCTCATCGTGTGCGCAACCCACTGGTGGCTATACGCACTTTTGTAAATCTTTTCCCCCAAAAATATCAAGATGAGGACTTCCGCTCCAGGTTCTACAATCTGGTTAATATGGAGGTCAACCGTCTGAATGAGATAATAGAAAAACTCATTGAGTTTGCTCAACCACCGGAACTCAATATCCGGGAGGAGAATGTTCACCTGGTCTTAAAAGAAGTTTTGCAACTCTTCGAAAAAGAGCTTGTAGCAGCCAATATTAAGGTCGTTAAAAACTATTCTGATTCCTCTATCGCCGTGCCTATGGATTCCGAAAGGGTTAAGGAGGCTATGGATAATGTAGTGAAAAATGCCATCGAGGCTATGCCCCAGGGCGGAACCCTCACCCTTTCTACCAGCGACCTGGATAGCAGGCCGGGCGGTCTTGAAGAGGCGAACGAATTCTTCCAAATCCAGATTGAAGATACCGGCTGCGGCATTCCCGAGGAGCACCTGAGCGAAGTATTTACTCCATTTTTTACCACCAAAACGCAGGGGCTGGGCCTGGGGCTTTCTATCAGCCAACGCATAGTCTCAGACCATGGAGGCTCCATTCGAGTGAGTAGCGTCGAGAACCAGGGCAGCAAGTTCTTCATATTTCTCCCCAAAAAGAAAGGGAGTTCAAATGTCCACCATCCTCATAGTTGACGACGAGATAAGCGCGCTGGAGGCCTTGAAGATGATCTTTAAGGAAGACCATCAAGTGCTCACCGCCCAAACCGGCCAGCAGGCGCTTAATATACTGGACAATGAGTTCATAGACCTGGTGGTTCTGGATATTACTATGCCCGATATAAACGGTATGGAGGTGTTGAGGATAATAAAGGAAAAAACCGCTGATGTGGCTGTGGTAATGGTCACCGCTACCAAGAATTTGAAGACAGTGGTGGAGGCTGTCAAATTGGGGGCCTCCGATTACGTGGTAAAACCTTTCGATGTTGAAGAAATCAGAATAATCGTGGAAAAGACTTTGAAAGAGACCCGTATCAGCCGGGAACTTTCATACCTGCGCCAGGAGATTGATAGGGGGTACAAGTTTGACGAATTGGTGGGCACCAGCCAGATTATGCGCAATGTCTTCGAGAATGTGCTCAGGGTAGCCCCTTCTAAATCCACCATACTTGTTACCGGCGAAAGCGGCACCGGCAAGGAACTCGTTGCCCGCTCTATTCATCGACACAGCACCCGGGCCAAAAATCCCTTCATCGCCGTGCATTGTCCCAACCTACCCGAAGCCCTTCTGGAAAGCGACCTCTTTGGCCATCATAAGGGCTCCTTTACCAACGCCACGGAAATGAAGCCGGGCAAGTTCGAGCTTGCCCATACGGGCACGCTCTTTCTGGATGAGATTAGCGAGATGAGTCCTGGGGTTCAGGCCAAGATACTGCGCGTGCTCGAAGAACAGGAATTCGAACGAGTTGGCGGCACCCGGCCCATAAAAGTGGATGTCAGGGTCATCGCCGCCACCAATAAAGACCTCAAGACGGCCATATCTCAGGGAGTGTTCCGCGAAGATCTCTACTATAGGATTAATGTGGTGCCTGTTAATCTACCGCCTTTGAGGGAAAGAAGAGAAGATATTGCCCTTCTGGTGGAATACTTCTTCCAGAAGTTCAAGGAGGAACTCAACTCTAAGGCAAAAGGCATTTCAGCCGACGCCCTGGACCTGCTGACTGTTTATGAATGGCCGGGGAATGTCAGGGAACTCAAAAATGTCATTGAAAGGGCGCTTGCGCTTCACGGAGAAGAAGAGTTTATATTGCCTTCTCATCTTCCTGGTGAGATAAACGACGGCTATAAGCAAGAAATTCCCCGTTCCCCCTTCTCCCTGGGCTCTACTTCCTTTCAAGAGGCGGTAGCCAATTTTGAAAAACGCCTTATTAAGGCCGCGCTGGCCAAGACACACGGTTCGCAGGTTAAAGCCGCCAAGATTCTCGGCACCACCCGGCGCATACTTAAATATAGGATGGATAAATTGGGAATAAAGCAAGAGGCCTTCAATTCAGGAGCACAATCCCCATCGCTAAAGGGATAAAACAGATAAATGCGTTGACCGTCGACCGGCAGAAGTCGGCCGACTGGTAGTAGCGTTTTTACCTGCTGAAGGTGGGTGAAGACAATATCATTCTCTGCTACTTCATTTCCAAATTTCGCTGGAAAGTCTTGGCTAAATCCTTATAATCAAAATCCTTCCGGGAAGTAACGAAATAACGCTTGCGACGGTGAGGAAAGGGCATGCAAAAAGATGCGTTGACACCACGAGAGCGCTGGCTGGCTGTGCTTAAGCGGGAGAAGCCAGACCGCGTTCCTATGGACTTTCGCGCCACCAAAGAAGCGACAGAAAAAATCTTGAAGCATCTGGACTTGCCGGACAAAAAGGCCCTCTTTGAAAGACTCCGTATAGACCCGGTAATCTCTGTGGGGCCGAGATATGTGGGGCCGCCCATTCCCGATGAGAGAGACATCTTTGGTTGTGGGTTCAAACTCGTGGATTATGGAATGGGGGTATATCGGGAATGCGTCTATCATCCGCTGGCCGAGTTTGAGACACTTGAGGAAATCAAGCGCAACTATAAGTGGCCAAATGCGGATTGGTGGGATTATTCCCATATTTCCCGAAAAATAGATGCTTGCGAGGAATATCCTATAAGCGGCGGCGGTTCAGAGCCTTTTCTAACCTACAAAAACTTGCGGGGCCAAGAATTAGGCACGATGGACCTGGTTTTGCATCCTGATATGGTCCATTTCTGCCTGGATAAACTCTTTGACCTTTGTTATCAAAAGACGCTGCGCATCTACGAGCAAATTCCCGGAAAGGTGATGATTACCAAGGTCGCTGAAGACCTGGGTTCACAGGAAAGTCTTTTGTTTTCGCCCCACCATATTGGCGAGTTCTTCATTCCCAGAATGAAGCGTATGATGGGACTGGTTCACCAGGCCGGGGCCTTTGTGCTTCATCACAGCGACGGGGCCATTCGGGAAATCCTGCCCAGTATGATTGAGGCGGGGATTGATATTCTGGACCCGGTGCAGTGGCGGTGCAGCGGGATGGAGCGTGAAGGCCTCAAACGGGATTTCGGCGACCAGTTGATATTTCACGGGGCTATGGACAATCAATATACGCTGGCCTTCGGCTCGGTGGAGGAGGTGCGCCAGGAGGTAATAGACAATCTTCGCATCTTGGGCGAGGGCGGAGGCTTTATCCTCGCCCCTTGCCACAACATCCAGGCCATCAGTCCTGCGGAGAATATCGTGGCTATGTATGAGACCGGATATGAATATGGCTGGTGTCAGTAGCATCTTTACTCCCGTGAGGAGGATATTATTCGTGGCCACGAGAGGGGTCGTGCTACTGTTTGCTCATTCAATAGACCAGGAGTCTGCCAAGTGAGGATTTTGCTCAAAGCAACCTACCGCTAAAGATTAAAATTTTCCTTGATGGAGCGGTTCTTTTTCAATTTAATTTGGGTCAGGAAAGGGGGCTCTGTCTATTGATGAGTTTGGGAACAGAACCTTTTCCAGTGTGATTAGGCCGCTATGTTGTTCAGTAATGGCAAGCGCACGAGGGGGTGACGAATGAGGTATTTTCATATACTCAAAAGGCACTCGAAACTTATGGCGGTCTTGCTCATAGTAGGCCTTATTATTATATTTTTCCTGCCCGTATTTATGCGGATTAAGAACATATATAGGCAACGCGATTGGCTTGAGTGTAGTGCGTATCACGCTTCCGCCAGAAAGATTATCGTCGACCATCGTCAAATCCCCCTTAGGAGCCCCTACTTTGAAGGCGGATATCCTATGATTGGTTACCCTGAAGACCCCTCTCTAAATCCCGTGTTTTTATTTACGCTGATTTTTGGCGAAGTCGTTGGTATGAAACTAATAATGTTATTCCATTATCTTATAGGCGGTGCGGGAATGTATTACCTTACGAGAGAGGTCTTGAAATTCACTTTCCTGGGGGCGCTTCTTGCCACCCTGGTCTTTACCTTCGGGAATTGGCTTCCTTCTCGTATGGCCGATGGAAACTTCGAGGAAGCGTACTTTTTTACTTTTCCTCTGGTGTTGGCTTTCTTCCTTAAGTCAGAAAAGGATAAGAGATATTTAATATATGCTGTTTTTGTCTTGGCCCTGACCATCTTTACCGGAAAATATGTCTTTCCCATATGTTTGCTTTATCTGGGTTTGTTTGCTTTACTTAAATCCTTCACCCTTAAAGAAAGAAGATTGAGCATTAATTTTGCTCTGCCCAAAAACCTGGTCATCATAATGGTTCTTGTCGTAATGCTCGCCTCAGTAAAAGTGATTCCTATGGTCGATTTGCTTTCCCGGGTATCTGTAAAGGTCGGGGATACCTACGCTCATGACCATCAGTATAACTGGCAAACTCTGGGGACTTCTCTGGTAAAAAACCGAATTTCCTTGGAGAGCAATTATGTGGGCGTCTTACCGCTGGTGATGTGTGGGGCAGGGTTTGTGTTTTACTTCAAAGAACTGAAAAGATTCATCATTCTCTTGATTATATTCATTTTTCTGGCTATGGGTCCAAATGCCCCCATTAATCTATACGACATAATCAGGAAATTTCCCCCATTTGATGCTATGCATTATCCATTAAAGTATTTTAATTTTTTCATAATGTTCTCTATCTGTCTGGGGGCAGGAAAATCCCTGCAACTTTTGGGAAAAATAAAGGGAAGAAAGTGGTCTCACACAGCAGGTGCGGCCCTTATTTTGTTGAGCGTGGGGCCGCTATTTAGTGGAAATCTTAAGGTGTATGACTCCATGTTCCTTGATGAGATGCCCAAAATGAAAAAAGCAGAGAAGTTCCATCAGGTAAGATTGAAGAACGAATTTCGGCGACGAAAGGATGATACCCATCCATATTTCAATGTCCTCAAAAATATAGGAACCATAGGCGGGTGTATTAACGACCAGGTAGTTTTGCCGAAACCTTTACACCCCCGGGTTCCAATACGCCCCGTGGTTCCCAAATATATTGTCAATAGCAACCGAAAAATGTTAAATCCTAATTACCGGGGATTAGTATTTTTTCTTAATAAGTCAAATCAGGCAGAACTTATACACTTCAGTCCCAATGAGATTCGTGTAAAAGTAAGCGTTCGTCGTCCCGACTTTTTACTCATTAACCAAAATTACCATCGAAATTGGCGCACCAATGTGGGGCATTTGAGACCTTACCAGTTGAAAGAAGCCCCTTGGGCGGAGGTACCATACAAAGGCTTATTAGCGGTAATGCTTAAGGAAAAAGGTGATTTTCGTGTCCGGCTTACTTATTCAGTTCCTTTCTTCTATTTAGGGCTGGTGATTAGTTCTGCCACTTTTATCTTTCTGGTTGTGCTTCTTATGCGGAAGAGAAAATCTGCGGTAAGACTAAGACAATTATAAGGGCCTATAGCCGTAAAGAGAATAATTTAAAGGTTATTTTGTGTGGTTTGCGCAAGTTTTTACCGTGACCGTCTAAGTTGTTACGAAAACAAATGGATTTGCGCGCCAAACCCGGATGAGTTTGCAAATCAGCATATAGTCGCCTGGAGGGCTAAGTGCAACCGTTTATGGGGGTACTGATTTCCGTAGCGGTTATTTATGGCTTAGGGTTTTTATTGGAGGCCTTGATACTCGGCGAGCGCTGGAAGCCGTCGTTTAATGAAATGCTTTATCTGGGATACGGATTGGGGACGGGCCTTTTGGCCTATGGTTCACTTCTCCTGGCGAGATTAGGCTTGAGCCTCAGTCGCAGTGTCTATTTAATCATCTTTTTGCCATTGGCGCTGGTGGGGTATTTTTTCCTCATAAGAAGTATAATTTCAAGCAAAGATGCTTCTCAAGGCGCGAAAAAGTTTCACAGATTGAGTTTTCCGGAATGGATATTTTTAGCCATCATATTGCTGTGTCTCCTGGCTATCTCTATAAACGCTTTGCTAACCCCCATTACCTCCTGGGATGCGCGGGCTATCTGGGGCTTAAAAGGAAAATTCATTTATTATGAGAAGACTATTTATAGAGCATCCTTTTTTGACCCTGACTATGTGCATGTTCATCCCAACTACCCCCTGCTCATACCGTTTCTTGAGAGTTTTTTTTCTGAGATAATCGGGAATTGGGATGCAAGGGCGATTAAGATAATGTTTCTTTTGTTTTACCTTTCTTTGATTCTTGCATTTTATTCGGCCCAGAGGAGGGTATTTCCGCGGTCTCACTGTTTGATGTTCACTTCTATCCTTGCACTTCTTCCTTGCTACCAGGAGTATGCGGGCAGCGGTCACGCTGATGTGCCCTTATCATTTTATTATGCCGTGGGCGCTATCTATCTTTTGTCCTGGATGAAGGAAGGAGAACATCGCAGGCTACTCGTCTCTTCGCTATTCTTGAGTTTTGGCGCATTTGCCAAAAACGAGGGCCTGGCACTGGCCGGCATCCTCGCTTTCGTCCTCATCATCTTTTCTCTTTTTAACTGTAAAAGTATGGATAAACGGAAATGGCTGGCGGTTGTCGTCTTCTTGGGCGTTCTCATAATCATAGTCTCTGGCTGGCTTTACACCAGACATACGCTACCCAGGTTCGAGGATGAAGCCTATCCTTCAAGACTGAAGTTGCGCATAATTCGCCAGGGAATGGGCAGGATTTCGGAAATCGTCCGGGGCATTATCAGGGAATTTTTGCGCCTGGAAAACTGGAGCCTCTTCTGGCCCCTGGTTCTACTTTCTCTAATCCTTGCGCGCAAAGTCAAATTACAAAGACCCGAGAAGTATCTTCTGTTAATTCTTGGGCTTAATATTTCCCTATACATATTCGTTTATATGATAACGCCCTGGCGCGTGCAGGAGCTGCTGGAAATTAGCGTTACCCGACTACTTATGCATCTGGCGCCTTTGAGCCTCATTCTCTTTTCAGGCCTCTTTTTCAAACTCTCGACCATCTATCTAAAACCGGAGAAAAAATTAGCCGAGTAGTGCCTCATTTTAGGACCTTGTAAATGAGCGCAGAAGAATTGAAAACTCCTATTGAGCCTTTTAGAAAGGCCTTGAATTTACTGGGCTCGGATAAGTCCATTGCCATAGTTTTGGCCTTAATTATTTTTGCCTGCATTCTGGGGACAGTAATCCCGCAGGATGTGCCAAAAGAAATCTATACTGAGGCTTATGGTAGATTTGGCCATCAGGCGCTTTCGGTCCTGCAGATTACTTGCGTTTTTCGCTCACTCTGGTTTCGGGCGCTTCTATTCCTCCTGGGTTTTGGCCTTTTATCCTGCATCCTCAAGGAAAATCCTTTTCGGCTTGAAAACATAGGCTTTTTTCTCATCCATAGCAGCATCATTTTCATACTCGTCGGGGCCTTTATTAATTCAATCCGGGTCGGTAAAGGCGAGATGCTCTTTAGAATAGGGCTTTTTCTCTTACCCGCAGGATTTGTCTTTTTGTCTTTTATCAAGCCGCTGGTCTTAAAGGCAAAAGCAAAATGAATTCTTCAGGATTATATATCTTGTTCGGCCTATATCTTCTTGTGGCAGCGCTTTATCTTGCGAGTTTTTTGGTCAAAAGGTCGTGGCTTGTGCGCCTCGCCTTCAGCGGATTTATCCTGGCTTTTTTGGTAAACACTTATTTCTTCGTCAATAGGTGGATGGAAAGAGAAGTGCCCCCGTTGCAGACGCTTTACGAGACCCTCATCTTTTTCTCCTGGACCACGGCGCTTACATATATCCTTCTGGAACTTATTTTTAGATGGAGGTTCGCCGGGGCTGCGGTGGCCGGCTTCTCGGCAGCCTTGGTCTTCCGCGCTGCAGTTTGCGACCGTGGAATTACGCCTCTGCCTCCAGCCTTAAAGAGCCCCTATTTCGTCCCCCATGTTGTCTCTTTTTTTATTGCCTATGCTGCCTTGGCCATCGCCTTTATAGCCAGTTTTATTTATCTTATCAGAAGGTATAAAATAGAGCGGACTGGCGCAGGCGCATCAATAACTGAGGCTCCTGATCCCTATACATATAAGGCCATAAACCTCGGCCTGCCTTTTTTCACTCTGGGGCTTGTCCTGGGTGCCTTCTGGGCCAAAGAAGCCTGGGGTGCTTATTGGGGCTGGGACCCCAAGGAGACCTGGACACTTATAACCTGGCTAATCTATGTCATTTACATTCATCTGCGTCGCGTGGAAGGATGGCAAGGGAAGAGGGCCTGTTGGCTTTCCATACTCGGCTTCCTGGCTTTGCTTTTCACCTATTTGGGCCTAAATCTTCTTCCTACGGCCTGGACCAGCCAGCATATTTATCTTTGAGTGAAGTTTGATTACCCCTTGCCGGTGAAAGGCAGCAAGGATATTATGAATGCCGAGAGATTTTACTGCCCTGGAGTTCTCATTGAGTTTTGTTACAAAGATGCTTAAGCAAAAGAAATTTGTGGGAAGGCAAAGGCTTTGGCTGAATGGTCGGGGAAATTCTGATGGCCAAAACTGACCTTTATAGGATTATGCCTGCCAAATTGAAGACGATGCAAAATATTTGCGTAGGTGGCATACTGGGCTTTTTCATCATCGGGCTCGCTCGGTTGGGGATATTTATTTTCTCTGATACCAGAGCCGAATTTGCGAGATACTCCGGGGCGCGCACAGAAGAGGAAAAGATAAAGAGGATACCTGAACTGGAACTGGTGGTAGAAATCCTGGAAAGATTCCCTCAACTGCGTCACCCCGACGCCAGAACTTTGCTAATCAATCCTAACCCCAGAACCTTGGGTATAGAAGCGCATCCCTTTATCCTCAACTATTATCTCTTGCCCGGAAAACTCTTTTTTTACCGATACCAAAAGAGAGCAGAACCGGCAGCCCCCTCCCTTGACGGCATTCCCACAGAGTGGCTGGAAACCGAAAGGATAAATTGGATTTTGTATAATTATGGTCATCCGGATGTAAGAGTTGAACCTTATATAGGAAAGACCGAAGGCTAAAAGATTTGAAATCCACTTTCGTTGCGCGCTGTATTTCACGTAACCCATAGCCTCTTTTGACTTGCCCCCTTGTAGCCCGGCTTCAATGTGGTATAATTACCAAAACCTGCGGAAGATATAAAATGATAACCTGCGGAATAGATGTGGGGGCGAGAACCGTTAAGGCCCTTCTCTGGGATGGCAAAGAGGTGCTTTCGTTTGCCATAGAGGATACCGGTTCCAATCCGGAAGAGACGGCGAGAAGGGTACTTGAGGCTTCGCTTCGTCTTTCCCAAATTAATCTTAAGGATGTGGCTTCAATCATTTCCACAGGATATGGCCGCTGCTGCCTTCCTTTTGCCAGCGACACCATCACCGAGATAACCTGTCAGGCCGCAGGCATCAGGCATCTTTGCCCTGAGGCCAGGACCATCATTGATATAGGCGGGCAGGATTCCAAGGTCATCGGTCTGGATGAAGAGGGCCGGGTGAAGGACTTTGCAATGAACGACCGATGCGCAGCGGGCACGGGTAGATTTCTTGAGGTTATTGCCGAAGTATTGGAGATAGACTTGGAGAAGATGGGGGAAATGGCCTCGGTGCCCGAAGGCATAGCCGAGATAAAAAGCACTTGCGTGGTCTTTGCTGAATCTGAAGTTATAAGCCTTCTTTCCCAGAAGAAAGACAAAACAGAGATATTCGCCGGCGTCCAGCGCGCTATGGCCAGTAAGATATTACCTCTGGCAGGGAAGGTGGGGATGAAGGCACCGGTGGTTTTTACCGGAGGTGTAGCCAAGGCGAGAGGGATGGTGGCGGCTTTGACCGAGGCGTTGGGCACCCCACTTTTCGTTCCGGAAGAGCCGCAAATAAGTTGCGCCCGGGGAGCGGCCCTTCTGGCCCGGAAAGAGCCCCGGGTATAAACACTCAAATTGTTCCTTTCGGCCGGCCGGGCGGAGGGATAAATGGATAAAGGTTCGCCGGACAGGCAGGCCTTGCGGCAGTGATGTATTCTATAGAATACTTAAGGATCTTTATTGCGGGTGGACTCAAGTATAAAAAAAACGGCGATGAGATTGCAATCGCCGTTCTTGAAAACCTAAAGGAAACTAATAGTCCCGAATTTTCTTAGCGGGTTTCCACAGCAGGGATTATCTCAGTAACCTCCTCCTTGCCTTCCCGCCAGGCCTCAAATTTCCTATAGATGAGTTCCTTGAGGTTAGTGATGACTTCCTTTTCCAAGCGTTGCTCGTGAGTGAGTTTTTCTTCCTCAACCTCAACCAACGCAGTCAACTTAGTCTTAATATCTTTCAAAATGTCCAGATAGGCATCCAACTCCTCGCCCACCTGTTCATCGATAGCCTCATTGATGAGGATTTTGAGGGACTCTTTCAATTCGCCCACCGCCTCAGGGTCGGCGAGTTCCTCAAAGGTCTTGCGAATCTCTGCTTCATTTTCCTCAATTACCCCGGGCATTATCTCATCGATTTTGTCCCGTATATCTCTCAGAAGTATCGCAGCATAGTCGACTACTAGGTCTTCTATCGCCTGGCGTACATTGGGGATACTGCCGATTAAGGCATCTTCACTCTTGCTTACGATGGTGCCGGCATTTTTTTCAATATAGGCGACCATCGTTTTCCTTATCTCAGAGGTTTGCTCCAGTAACCTCTCTTTCTCCTCCTCAATGAGTCTGGGGCCTTCCGCCATAAGATATTGCTCCAGCAGTCGCCTGCCTTCTGGCAAGGTCTCCAGAAGCTGCTCCTTGCCCAATTCTATCAACTCCGCACTGTGTTCCATTAAGTATTCCTCACCGGTCTGCAACACATCGGGCAATTGAGTCCGCACATACTCCTGAATTTCGCTGGCCAGAGTTTTGGGCTCGAGATATCCTTCTAAATCGGCAAAAATGCTTTTGTATCTGGAGTAAAGGTAGCCGAAATAAATAGCCAAAAATATCGCTATTATGATACCGACGATGCCCACCGTCTTAGAACCCCTGCGCCAGGACGCAACCTCTCCCCGAAGAAATTCATCCACCCCTTCGACTTTCTGCCTGAGGCCGGCCAGCCTTGCTTCCTCGCCCCCTCTTTCTTCCGCCATAACTTCCCCCTCTCAAAGAGAGACTGCTGAATTCTTTTCCAAAAGTAATAGCGCCTGAGAAGTCTCAGGCGTATCTATTCCTCCTCCAAAACCTCGGCCTTAACCACCTCAGTAGCAAGTTTTATCTCCAACAACTCCACCAGACTTTCTCTCAGTTCCTCCAACAGTTGTTGTTCCGTAACTTTCTCTTCTCTTTCGAATCGCTCCAGAACATCGGTGATGTCTAATAAGACCTGAGAGTGCTCCTTGAGTCGTTCCGAAATTATGTCTTGGACAGCCTCTTCAAAAGCGACTTGCACATTGGCTGCCATCTGTGTCACTTGTTCTTCGTCAGCAATCTCAGGAAACTTCGTCTCCAGCAGTTCAAGATAATAGTCCAAGAGCCCTTCAAATTCCAGCTTCATCCTATATTCTAACTGGTCCGATAGAGTTTCGGATAAGACCCTTGTTTCTTCTCGTAGCGCCTCTTGCAGTCTGGGTAAGATTCTGCCGCCGGTTCTCTTGAGTTCCTTTAATAGCGTGGGTTGGATGCTTTCGGAAAAGGCTGCCAGTTCCTGCTCGGTTATCTTATCGATGACTTCTCCTACGGCGGACTCAAGATGCGGGGTTATTTCTTCATCTATCCGGTCGTAAAGAAGTTTCAATTGTGCTCCCACGGCCTCTTCTATTTCGGGCCGCATCTCTTCCGCTATGCCCTCCAGTTCCTCCAGGAGTTTTGGCTTGACACGGGCATAACTGTCTTTTAAGGCATCATTCAACTGAGGGCGCATAAGGCTTAACTGGTCTTGCAGGGCCTGAATGATCTCTTTCTGGTACTCGCGATCTTCAGTGATACCCTTGGTCCTACTATAGAGTCGAAATATATCCATGCCAAATAACAACACATACACGAGCGCCACGGCCACTATGACTAAAACTATAATAATTTTGGTTGCCCTATTACTCCGCTTGGCCGCCCTATACTCGCTTATGGCTCCTTCAAGCGCATCTACCTTCTGCCCCAGTTCCTCCACTGAGGAACCCCCAGCGGCGCCTCTTTCCTCTTCCGTCATAGGCCCACCCCCGAAGAATAGAGTTAATGAATTCACCACCTAAAGTTTACACACCTCTTCCTCGTTCAATGATACTATAATTAACAACCCTGCCAGACCTGTCAAGATTTTTTTTGCAATTCTCACAAAATTTAAATATGGATCGAGGCTTTTTTATATCTAAGGCCTTATTTCATAAAGCCTTATGGAAAAGGGCGTTTATACCGCTCCCTAAAAAAATTGCCAAAATTAAAAATCCCCGCGCCTTGCCGCCGCATTCTCGGCCCCTGAATTTATTTATTTAAAATTCTTGGTGTCCTTCCCTTCCGTGCCTTTTTATCCTTCGATGCCCCTTGCATTCTCAAACCTCGCCGAATATAATAAATGCTATTGACCCATTCTCGCGCTCCGAGACGAGAGCGTTAAGAATGGCCCGCGGTCTTATATATGCTGATGGCAAGAGACTTTATGAGTTGAAGGTTTGAAGTAAAAAAGGAGGTGAGAGATGGCTGAGGAGAAACCCACTGCCTACAAGTTTTCTTTTGGGCCCTGGAATATACATTCCGGGGCCGACCCCTTCGGCCCACCGGTGCGAGAGGAATTTGCCTTTGCTGAGAAACTGAAATTCTATAAGAAATTGGGCTTTGATGGCGTTCAGTTTCACGATGATGATGTCGTGCTTGATGACACCCCTCATGAGGAGATGGTCAAAGGGGCAAGACAGGTAAAGAAGATGCTTGATGATGAAGGGCTGGTTGCCGAATTCATTGCCCCGCGGCTCTGGGAAGACCCACGAACCATTGATGGCGGCCCGACTTCCAATGACCCTGAATGTCGTGAATATGCCTTCAACCGTGCCAGGCGCGCCATAGACCTTGCCCACATCCTGGAAACAGATAAGATTGTTTGGTGGCCGGCAAGGGAGGGGACATACATTAGAGAGGCCAAAGACCCCATCATTTCGGTCGGCCACATCGTGGATTTCATTAATTCAATGCTTGAGTATGATAAAGAAATTCGCATCCTCGGCGAGATGAAACCCAACGAGCCTATGGACCTATCCTATATCCCCACCACCGGCCATTTTATAGGTGTGGCTTATAAAACCGCTGACCCGGCAAGAGTTGGTGTCTTGATCGAATCCGCCCACTGTATCCTGGCCGGCCTCGACCCCTCGGATGAGATGGCCTACGCCCTCTGGCATAAGAAACTCTGGGGGGTTCATCTAAATGACCAGCACGGCCTCAAGTTTGACGAGGATAAGGCCTTCGGCTCGGTGAACCTGCGGCAGGCGTTTAATCAGGTCTGGGTGCTGGAAAAGGCGGGCTATGGCAGAAATGGAGAATTTATCGGCCTTGATGTAAAGGCTATGCGCACGCAGAAAAAAGAGCGCTCAACCAGACATCTTGCTAATAGCCGCAGAATGTTTTTGGCCCTTCTTGAAGTCGTGCGAAAAGTGGATGAAGCCGAGATTGAACGCCTGCGCGCCCTGCGTGATTACGAAGCCCTCGAAGTTTACATCCTGGAGCATCTAATGGGGATAGCACCGTAGGCGGGCTCGTCCCTGAGCCCGCTTTTAAGCAGCATCCCGGCTGGGTCAGGGACGACCCAGCCCTGCGGCTCAGCAGAACTTAGAATACTCTACCTGGAGCAAAGCCTACGGCTTGAGGATACCAGTTTACGAAATTTATCCAGTAGCCGCTTCTCCCTAAAAGACCTTCCGTATCAAATGGAGCCTTTCAATTCCGCTTGCAAAATGGCCCTTATTCTGCTATAATACTGTTTTGAAATTTCCACCATCTTTATTTCTTGCCGCATAGTCTATCCACAAACAAGGAGATTTTTTGCGAAATGGCGATAGTGAAGAAATCCTGGCGGCCTTACGAAATAGTGGGGGAGGTGAAGAGATTCCAGCGTAGAATGACGGCCCTTCGCCGTAGGCGCTGGGACCCGACCTTCCCTGATATTAAAAAAGAAGATGTGGAGTTAGAAGAATCGGCCGAACCTGAAGAAATTTCCGGCCTCCCTCAAGAAAGATCTGGCTACGGCCGGCCGGATTATGCCCTTCAAGCCGCCTCCTGGACCCTCGCTTCCTCCTTCGGCGGCCGTGCCTATTCCGCCGAGCGGCCCGAAGGCACCCGCAGTGCTAATTTTGACGATTTGCCTCCTTACCAGGTGGATGATGAAAGGGCGCTTTCCCTTTATGTGAAAAAGGCAGCAGGGCTTTTCGGGGCCTCGCTCTCAGGCATCACCAAACTCAATCCTCTCTGGCGCTACGATGATGAGGACGAGGATGAAGCCACTCTGCTGCCGCCGGAAATTGATACCGCGGTGGTGATGGCCATAGAGATGAATTATGCGCTACTGGCCACCTCGCCTTCTGCTCAGGCCTCCGCCGCCAGTGGTAACGGCTATTCCCGCATGGTCTTTACCGCCTGCTGTCTGGCAGAATTTTTGCGCAACCTGGGCTTTAAGGCCATCGCTTGCGGTAACGATACCGCTTTAAGCA
>LIZR01000013.1 GCA_001302825.1 Planctomycetes bacterium DG_23
TCCGGCCAATACGGTAGTGGCCATTTTTGGTGATATAGACCTTTCCCGGGCAGAGGAAGCCGTGCGGGAAATATTGGGCGATTTTGCAGGCAAAGCCACACTCAGCCTTCCTAAAATTCCGCACGAGCCCCCACTTGCGGAAAATAAGCGCGTCGAGACTTCTACCCAAAAAGAGGAGGCCGTAGTCTTTATGGGCTTTCCCGGGATGTCTTTTGAGATGAGGGATGACCGCTATGTTATGGATGTCCTGGATGCCATTATCTCCGGTATAAATTATCCCGGTGGGTGGCTGCATAATGAACTGCGCGGCAAGGGGTTGGTTTATGTAGTTCACGCCTATAACTTCGTAGGCCTGGAGCCGGATGAGGTGGTCCGGGTAGTGGATAAGGCCATAGAGCGAATAAAGACCCAGGAGGTTAGTCTGGAGGAAATCCAGCGGGCCAAGGCGATGTGCATTACCAATTTCGTGATGGAGCACCAAAGGGCCCCGGATTGCGCTCGTGAGGCGGCCTTGAACGAGTTATACGGGCTTGGCTATGACTTTGGCGATGCTTATGTGAAGAATATATCGAAAGTTGGACCGGAAGACATCCGTCGCGTGGCCCAGAAATACCTCACCCATCGCCTGGTGGCGATAACACTACGTGAGGATATAGCGGAAGGGGAGTGAATTATGTACCGAAGACGCTCCATCGCAAAATACCTGGATGATGCGGCAAAGAGACTTCCGGCGCCGGGCGGGGGCAGCGTAGCGGCATTGGCCGGGGCGTTGGCGGCATCTATGGCCTCAATGGCGGCGAATTTCACTGTGGGAAACGAGCGCTTCCGTAGGGTCGAACCCAGGGTCAAAAGGCTCCTGGCCCAATCAGAGCGGGCGCGAAAGAGGCTGCTCGTTCTAATGGATGAAGATGTAGCAGCCTACAGCGCTTATTCAAAGGCCAGCCGTCTTCCCCGGCGCACCGCAGCCCAGAAGAAAGTTCGCGCAAGAGTGATGCAGAAGGCCACAAAAGGCGCCCTTCGGGTTCCCCTAAATGCGGTGAGGGTCTGTCTAAAGATTTTAGAGATTACGGAGCAACTTGTGGATGTAGCCAATCCCTATCTGATAAGCGATGTAGGCGTTTCGGCAGCGTTGGCCGAGGGCGCCCTTGACGCCGCATCTTTGAATGTGGAAGTAAATATACCTTACCTCAAGGATAAAGGTCTTGCTCAAGCGGCGGCCGAAGAGGTAAAAGAGGCCCGTAAGCAAGCCAAAGAACTCAGAAGAAAAGTCCTGAGCAAGGTTCGAAAAGCGATAAAAAAGTGAGCGAGTGGGAAATACCGGTAAGTGCTCTTTCTTGCGCAGGATGTGGTAAAGGGTTTTCTGCCGGTGAGGGACATTATTCTTTCCTTTACGAAGAGCCGAAAGGGTTTCGCCGGCTGGATTATTGCCAGACCTGCCGAGCCGGGGCGAAAGAGCCTTTTTTCTCTTTCTGGAAGACTACCAGAGCCGAAGAGGAAAAGAAACCACTGGTGGCCGACGATGTGCTGCTAAATTTTTTCCTGCGCCTCGTGGAGACCGAAGAGAAAAAGGATTTTCTTTATGTGCTGGCCTTAGCGCTTGAGAGAAGGCGAGTGCTCAAGCGCATCGGGCAGGGAAAGGAAATCCTGGAACTGGAGTTGGCTAAAGATAAACGGCGCTTTCAAATATCTATGCCCCAGTTAGGAGAGGAGGCGATTTCAACTCTTACGGAGGAAGTGGGCCGGCTTCTGGAAGGGAGTTTAACGGAATCTGAAGGTTCGCTCTGAAGGGTTCATCCTGAAGGGAGGTTAATGATGTTCAAACTGGCGGTATTTACTGATGAGGTAAGTCAGGATTTCCAGCACGCCGTGGAGGTGGCCCAGGAATATGAACTGGACGGGGTGGAAATCCGCAGCGTCTGGAAGAAGAAGCCCCAGGACCTCGATGAGACGGATATCGCCAAGATGAAGGAAGTATTAGCGAAGACGGACCTCTCCGTGTGCTGTATAGCCTCGCCATTTTTTAAATGTGATATAGATTCAGAGGAGGAATATAAAGAGCATCTGGAGATACTGCGAAGTTGCATTGCCCTGGGCCGCTCTTTCGGCTGTCGCATCATCCGCGGCTTTGCTTTCTGGCGTAAGGGTCATTACAAAGAGCGCTGGCAGGAGATAATAGATAAGTTTGCAGAGTCCCTGAAAATCCTGGAAGCCCAGGATGTAGTGTTAGGCATAGAAAACGAGCCGTCCACTTTCCTGGGCACCGCCGGCGCTGTCAAGCGCTTCATAGATGCACTGGCCTCTCCTTATGTCAAGGCCATCTGGGACCCGGCCAATAGCCTGAGCGAGCGTGAAGAGGCGGATAAAGAAGTTCCCTATCCCCACGGCTATGAGGTCATTAAAGGGGATATGGTGCATATGCACATCAAGGATAGCGCGGTAGTCCCGGAGGCCGGGAAGCGCCGCGCCGTAGCCGTGGGCGAAGGAGATATTGATTACCGGGGACAGTTCCGGGCGCTGAAAGAAGATGGCTACGAAGGTTTCGCCTCCCTTGAAACCCACTTTCGGCTGAAAAAGGCTTTGAGCCGGGACGAGGTGGACAAGCCCGGTGGGGAGGTATTTTCTCTGGATGCGGAGGGTGCTTCGCGCATCTGTCTGGAAAATATCAAGAAAATGCTCAAAGAAATCTGAGGCCTATCCTGGCATTCGCTTTTTATGCCCGCTTCTGACAATGCCGGTGTGAGCCCCTGTGTATGTTTTCGTGTGTTGCAAGGGCAATCAGAATGAATTCAAATTTCTGGAAGGCGGTTTCTTTAGCGGCGATTTTGTGCGGCCTGAGTTTTGGCTGCAAGGCGCCGGAGGTGGAAGAGCGCCCGGTGTATCAGGAACTTGCTGAGGCGCAACTGCTTGCCCGGCTTGCTCAAAGCCCGACAAATTTTAACACCCTTAAGGCCTCCGTTGATATGGAAGTCAGTTCTCCGGAGATGAAATCTCCCCGACGGCTGGATGGTCTTATAGCCCTGGAGCCTCCAGATAGAATCCGCCTTAAGGCCAAAGGCGCACTTATCCCTGACCCTTTTGATTTGGCCTCGGATGGCCAGACCTTCCTGGTGCATATAAAGATAGAAGATATAGACGATTGGTATGAGGGAAGCGTTGGCGAACTGGAGAGCGCCGAGGAGTTCGTGCTGAGACCGGACCGTCTGGCCGAGGCGTTTTTGATGGCCCCACTTGTGCCGGAAGAGGCAGAATTTGATACCACCCTGGAGATTTACCCCGATGCCTATATCGTCTCGGTAATTTATCCTGCTCACGATAGGACGGCAGTTCTCAAAAGGGTCACGGTGGAGCGAGTAAATCTCACGGTGAGTGAGCAGGTATTCTTTTATGAAGATGGCCAGGCAGCGCTCGTGGCATCCTACAGAGACTATATTGACATAGACGGTGCAGGGCTTCCCAAAGAAGTAAACCTCTTTTGGCCCGAAGAAGAATTCCGGCTCTCTTTGACACTCTCCCGCATAAAGATGGATGCTGAATTGCCAGAGGGCATCTTCACTCCCAGAATGCCAGAAAGTGCCCAGCCTATCAAAATAGGTGGAAATTGAAAAGCCGGGGGTATGAGCACTCCTCTCATACGAATGACCCTTCGGATGCTGAGCATCCTCCCTGGCCAGGCAGGCAGGATGCGAAGCACGAGTTTCGAGTGAGCGGTGACGAAAAAGAAGTGGCTAATTGGCGGCTCTGGCTGGCTGTAATGCTGCGGCAAGCGTCCTTTTTTGACTTTCTTTTAATTCTTTTCCTGCCCACATGTCTTGCCATGCCGATAGATTATGTATACATCCCGGGTCCGGAGCCCGGAGGTCGCTAAAATAAGCCCAGGCCTTGGCCCGACAGCCGCCGCAGTGATATTTATATTCGCATATCCTGCAGTGGCCCAGGCGCTCGTCTCTATCTCGCAATATCTTGAACACGGGCGAATTATGCCACAAATCTTGTAGGCTCTGGTGCCTCAAATTGCCCACCTCAATAGGCATAAATACGCAAGGGGTCACCGCGCCATTGGGCTGAAGAGCCATATAGACCCTTCCTGCGCCGCAGCCGCCGATGTATTTGGCCAAAATCTTGGCATTTAGCCCGGGCCCTACGCCGTAATGGCCGGTGGTCATAAGGCCGTCAAGCCCCCTTGCCAGACAGAGCCGCGCCAATTGCGGCGCAGAACTCACTATATTTATCTTGGCCCTGGTCAGATGCTTATGGAGAATCTCCAGCATCTCCTGGCGCATCTGGGGAGTCAAATCCAGGCGTGCTAAATCGCTGGCGCGACCGGTAGGGATGAAATTGAAGGCGAAGAAGGTATCCACGCCCAAATCCTCGGCAAAGAGAATAAGGTCTTCCAGTTCAGCAAAATTTAGTCTGGTTATGGTGGAGGCTATGCCCACCTTGAGACCACGATGGCGCTGGGTAAGGGCGGCCTTAATGCCGGCGACGGCCCGCTGCCAGAGACCAGTGCCCCCGCGAAAACGGTCGTGCTTTTCCGGATGGACGCTGTCCAGACTTACCTCCACATAACGCACATTTATATCTCGCATCCGCTTTGCCGCCTCTTTGGTAAGAAGAGAACCGTTGGTGGCGATGGAGATATTGAATTTCATAGCCCCGGCACGCTCTACCACCTCCCAGAAATCGCTCGACAGCATCGGCTCGCCGCCGGAGAAGGCCAGAAGCGGCACATAGTTTTTCTTGAAAATATCCAGCATGCGCAATTTTTCCTTTAAGGTAAGTTCGTCCGGAAGAGGTCTTCTGGCATCCTGATAACAATGCATACAATTGAGATTGCAGGCCTGGGTGAAGTTCCAGACCACAAGCAAGGGAGCGTAAAAGGTTTGCGGCTTGGTGAGGCCGAAGAGACCTATGGCCTTAGCGGTGTTAATGAGCCCGTGCGCCCGGGCGGGGTGGCGAAAAATTTCGTCCCTCAGTATGTCTCTTGAAGCCCCGGCTTTCCTGCGCAAAAAATCTGCAATGAAAAAAGGCAGGGCATATTTCACTCGCTTAAGAGGTCCCAGACTTGGTTCGTCGTAGTTTTCAAAGATTTCTTCTAAGAAAGTATGGCCCCGGTGATTTGCTGTGGTTATATGGCGAAGGAGAGTGCGGGTGGCGTAATGGGAAAGCACTTTTTCTATTTTTTGAGGCTCAGGCATCAGGCGAAAACATCCTTTCAAAAAGACCAACAAAAAAATACCGAAATTTTCCAAGGATGTCAACCCAAATTTCATTTGCGCCAGGTTGCCATTTTCTTTGCATTTTTGGGGATTTGCATATACTCTTTAATGGGTTGATTTGAGGTCCGCATGGCACGAGCGAATAATTACCAAAAGCGAAAAAGACAGACTATCCTTTTTTTGGCCCTGGCCGGGCTTTCTCTCCTTGCCGTATCTTTTGACCGCCGCGCTTTTCGCTTTTATGGCAGACCTTTGGTAAGTTCCGGTGAGAAGAGGTTATATCTGGCCTACACCCACAAATCACCCCTTCGTTCTCACCCGGGCTTTTTTCTGCTGGAGAGTCCGGACGGTAGGAACTGGACTCAAGAGCGCACCTTCACCGGAAGCCCTTCGGCTCTGGCCAGCGTAGGGGAAGAACTCTTCATATTTTTCCAGGACGGGTTCTATTGTGTATATGAAAGAGGAGGCAGCTGGCAAAGCCGAAGCGAATGGCCGTATGATTGGAAGGTAGAAGCCTGGGCAGAGGTTACAGGCGAGCCCTGGGCTTTTGGAATAGAAAAGGGAATTTATGTTCGTTCGGCTCGCTGGGATGGGAAAAACTGGCAGGAAAGTCCTCTTCGTCTCACTCTTGAAAGCAAAGGCAGAGGGATTTGCGCGACTTCGATAAGAGATGAGGCCTTTATCCTCGTACAGACAAAGGAGCCGGGAGGGAGGGCACAACGGTTTCTCTATGCCTTCTTTGACGGGCGGAAATGGCGGGTGTCAGGACACCTTCCGGCGGATGAAGTGCTTCACTTCGCCCTGGCCGGAAATGATAGTCTTTATCTTTTCTTCACCCGGCTTAGAGAAGGTGAAAAAGGGCCAATTTTAATGAGGCGAAGCTTTGCCTCCAATGGCTGGCTGGAAGCCGAAGAATTACGGCCGGTGAGTGCCCGGGGCGACTCCATCAAGAAATTTTCCAAAAGATTTGCTGCGCTATCCGCAGTTATCTTCAGAAATCGGCCTTTTATCTTTTATAGCACATTAGGTTCCATTCGAATTATCATAGGCGAAGGGAGCACCTGGCGAGAATCTTTAAAAATTGCGGGTCAAAGTGAAGAAGAGCGGATGCACAATTGGGCCTGGCTCATCTGCGTTTTGTCCCTTTTTGCGCTTTTTTCCACCAGCGCCTTTTCCCTCGTTATCTATAGGGACGAAAGAAATCTGGTCAGTCAAGAGTTGGAAGTCGCTGGGTGGCTGGAGCGTGCCGCAGCCGCGCTCCTCGACCTCATCATCCTCACATTTTTTGTTTTTTTTCTCTTCTTTATTGCGGGCAAGTGGCAAGAAGAGCGAGGAGCAATCTGGCTTTCATCTTTTTTAGGCGCGATCATTTTTGCGCATATTGCCTATGGCGCCTTCTTCGAGGGACGGTGGGGAAAAACCATTGGCAAGATGGCCTTAGGTATTCGGGTAGTGAAGGATACCGGCGAGGAACTTCGCTGGAAAGAGGCCTTAATGCGCAATCTTTTGAGATTGGTGGATATGCTATTTTTCTACGCCCTGGGCTCGCTGGTGATGGTTTTTACACGCAAGTTCCAGCGCCTGGGAGACTTGTTGGCCAGGACCATAGTGATAAAGGCCGGAAGTTGAAAAGACCTGGCTGAGGAAGGTTTAAAAAAACAAAAAAAATTGGCAAAAAATGCTTGACTTTTCCCGAACTTGATGTAAAATCATTATAAATTGGCTCGCTGGGAGCAATTTAAAGGCCAAATTGGGTAAAAACTTTAGGTTCTGAAATGAATGCCAGAGCGCGTCGTAAAAACGAGATAATTCTTCTAATCAGGCGTGTAGGGCGCACTACCCGCCCCATCATCGGCAATATCTTGAGTATAAGCCCGCCAACCGTCTCCAGTATCATCCGTGACCTGGTGAAGGAAAAATGGGTGGTGGCGGACGGATACAAGGAGTCGGTGGGGGGGCGTCGCGCCGCCCTCTTCAAACTCAATCCTAAACTCGCTTATTCCGTGGGGTTGGAGATGAGCCTTTCGACCATTGCCGGAGTTCTAATAGACCTCGAAGGCCGCATCTTTGCCCGTCATACCGCAACTACCGAAGTGGTAGATGACTGGCCGCGGATGCGCGACCATCTACTTTCCACCGTAGAGACTTTGCTTTCTGCGGCAAAGGGTGCTAAGGTGGCAGGCATTGGCCTGGGTATAAGCGGCATCCTTGATAGAGAGAACAAGGTCCTGAGTAAATTTCCCCAGTTTGAATCCTGGGTAAACCTGCCGGTGGGAAATCTCCTGCAAGAAGAGTTTGGTCTGAATGTCTTGCTGGAGAATAATGTCACCGCCGCGGCGCTTGCAGAACTGAAATACGGCCGGGGTCGAGAGGCAGATAATTTTCTCTATATGCATATGGGAAAGGCCATAGGCTTAGGCATTGTGATAAATGGAGAGGTCTACAAAGGGGCCACCGGGGCGGCTGGAGAACTGGGTCATATCATCATAGACCCCGATGGCCCCATTTGCTATTGCGGGAATTATGGATGTCTGGAAAGCGTGGCTTCACCGTTGGCCTTGGTGAAGCAGGCCATCGGGGCTATTGAAAAGGGGGTAGAATCCAAAATTACCTCTAAGGTCAAGGGCAAACTCTCCAAGGTAACCATTAGAGATATTTTTGAAGCCGCTGCAGAATCCGACCGTCTGGCCTCAAACATCGTGGAAAAGGCCGGCGAATATACGGGGCTTGCGGTAGCAAACCTGGCCAATCTTTTTAATCCCCAGATGTTTGTTCTGGCAGGTTTACTGGCTGAGGATGATGGCTTCCAACTGGAAACCGTTCGCCGCGTCTTCCGCTCCCGCGTGCTTCCTGCACTGCGGGATGTTTCGCACATTGAGGTTTCTGAACTCAGCGAACGACCCTGTCCTCTGGGGGCGGCTACCTTGGTTTATGAAGAAATGTTTGAAAGACTTAAAGGTCCTGAGGAGGCCTCTCAGGTTATGCCCGAAAGCGCAACCTTAAGACGAAGGGGAAATAAGAAGTGAAGGTGATAGTCTGCTCCTCCTACGAAGAACTAAGCAAAAAGGCTGCAGAAATCTTTGCCCAGCGCATTCTCCAAAAACCCAATATCATCCTGGGACTGGCCACCGGCGGTACTCCAGTGGGAACTTATAAGGAACTTATTCGCCTTCACAATGAGCACGGGCTGGACTTTTCCCAGGTCGTCACCTTCAATCTGGATGAGTATGTGGGTCTTGCCCCTTCTCATCCACAGAGTTACCGCTATTTTATGGATAAAAACCTCTTTGACGCAATCAACATAAAGAAGGAAAATACTCATATCCTGAGCGGCACCGCAGAAGATGTTGAGGCTGAGTGCGCCTCCTTTGAAGAGAAAATCGCCTCGGCCGGAGGCATAGACCTGCAGGTTTTGGGTATCGGCTCCAATGGCCACATCGCTTTTAATGAGCCGGGCACATCCCGCGACTGCCGCACGCATGTGGTGAACCTGGCTGAAAGCACTATACAGGATAATGCCCGCTTTTTTGATGACCCTTCGGAGATCCCTCGTCAGGCCTTAACCCTGGGTATAGGCACCATAATGGAGGCGAGGGAAATTATACTTTTAGCCTCAGGCCAGGGTAAGGCCCAGGCCATCGCCAGAAGCGTTGAAAGACCGATTACTCTTGCGGTGCCAGCAAGCGCCTTGCAAGTCCACCCAAATACTGTTTTTATCATAGACCAAGACGCGGCCAGCCAGCTTAAGCGAGAATATCCTCAGCACTCGCAGGATCTGGAAATGCCTTCCTATGCCACGAAAATTCAGCCTAAGGTATTATGAATATCTTGGAGAGATTCAAAAGCGAGGCCAAAAAGAATCCCCAAAAAATAGTCCTTCCCGAGGCCATAGACCCGAGGATGCTTACTGCAGCCGCAATTTCCTTTGATCAGGGCATCGCCTGGCCCACCCTTCTTGGTTCGCCTCAAGAGGTAAAAAGTGAAGCTCGCCGGCTTGACATTAGTGTTGAAGGGATAGAGATTATTGAGCCGGAGAAAAGCGCCAATCTCGACGAATATGTTGCTGAATATATGAGGGTAAGAAAAGTTAAAGAGAGGGTGGCCAGAAGGCTTTTGCGCCGAACGCTTTATTTTGCTGCTATGATGGTTAGAAAGGGGGATGCCGCCGGGATGGTCTCGGGCGTAACGAGCATTACCGCCGCAGTTATTAGGGCCGCAGGTTTGGTCATTGGCTTAAAAGAAGGTATAAGTATTCCTTCAAGTTTTTTTATTATGGTGCTTCCTGATAAGGATTACGGCGAAGATGGGACGCTGGTATTCGCTGATTGCGCTGTCAACCAGAACCCAAGTGCTGAGCAGTTATCAGAGATTGCTTTCACGACTGCCCAGAGCGCCGAGAGACTTCTTGGATGGGAGCCTCGGCTGGCCATGCTTTCTTATTCCACCAAGGGAAGCGCAGCCGGCCCCCTTCCCGATAAGATGGTCAAGGCTACGGAGATAATAAGACAAATTTCACCCCATCTTGCCGTGGACGGCGAGTTGCAGGCGGATGCGGCCTTAGTGAGCGAAGTTGCAGCAAGGAAGGTTAAGGGGGAAAGTCCGGTGGCCGGCAGGGCTAATGTGCTCATCTTTCCTGACCTAAATGCGGCAAACATCGCCTATAAACTCACCCAGTATCTGGCCGGCGCTAAGGCCTATGGGCCAATTCTTCAAGGCCTCAGGCGGCCGGTTAACGACCTCTCCCGGAGCGCATCAGTAGAGGACATCATCGGGGTTATAGCCATAACCGTGGTTCAAGCCCAGGCAAAAGAGGTTTGAGGTGAAAATCTTGGTAATAAATTGCGGCAGTTCCTCCATAAAGTATGAACTCTTTGCGATGGAGGGAGAAAAGGTGCTGGCCCGGGGGTTTCTGGAGAAGATAGGGGAGGAGGGGTCTTTACTTTCCCATCACTCTCAGGGCGAAGTCCTCAGGATAAAAAGGGATATCCCCAGCCACGAAGATGGCCTTGAACTTGTCGTCCAGGTTCTGATGGATAAAGAAAAGGGCGTGGTGAAAGATGCCTCGGATGTATTCGCCGTGGGTCATCGGGTAGTTCAGGGCGGAGAGAAATTTATTGAGCCTACACTCATTGATGATGAGGTAATAGAGGCCATTCGTCAGTATCAGGGACTCGCCCCATTGCATAATCCGTTTAATCTGGCAGGCATAATGGCTATGAGGAGGTTACTTCCCGAGGTTCCTCAAGTGGCCGTTTTTGACACCGCCTTTCACCACACCATGCCTGAGGCCGCTTACCTCTACGCCATCCCTATGAAATATTACCGGAAATACGGCCTCAAGAGATACGGCTTTCACGGCACAAGTCATCGCTATGTGGCAGAAAAGGCCGCCGAGATATCAAACTTACCCCTTTCCGAACTCAATCTAATCACCTGTCATCTGGGAAACGGCTGCAGTATGACGGCCATCCGCCAGGGCAAGGTTGTGGATACCAGTATGGGCTTTACGCCTCTTGAGGGCCTGATAATGGGCACTCGGTGTGGGGATATAGATGCCGCCGCGGCTATTTTCTTGGCTGAAAAGGAGAAATTGTCTTTTCAGGAGATTGGAAATCTGCTTAATAAAGAGAGCGGGCTATTGGGTTTATCCGGGCTGAGTAATGATGTGCGGGTCCTGGAAAAGGCGGCAAGAGAAGGCAACTCTAAAGCAGCGCTTGCCCTGGAGGTCTTCGCCTACCGGGTGAGGAAATATATCGGGGCATATCTGGCGGTCTTGGGCCGGGTTGATGCTATAATCTTCACCGCTGGTATCGGGAAAAATTCCCCATCTATGCGCTCAGCTATTCTTAAGGGGATTTCTCCCTTGGGCATCTCCCTCGACGAGGCCAGAAACCAAAATCCAGAAAAAACGCAGGGCATAATCACCACCGAGGATTCGCCCATAAAGGTCTTGGTTATAAGGACGCATGAAGAGGCCCTCATCGCCCGGGATACACTGCAGGTGGTGAAAAAAAGCCTCTTTGACTCAGGACGGGCGAAGTAAAGGATAATGCGTTTTGCATTGCGGCTTGCTTTTACATCTGTGGAGGCAAGGGGAATATGCAGGTTTATGTCTTTGAAGACGAAGGAGCGAGCCGGCTCTATCCTTTGACTCTCACCAGACCCGTCTTTGAACTGAAATGCGGGGCCACTTCACTTCTGGAGAAGATAAAAAGAAGTCTTCCTCATGCTGAAATCCACCTATACATCCGCGATTATCTGGCCCCGGTCTTTAAGAATAAACTGGCCCTTCCCGTAAATGATTTGAGCAAAATCGGAAATGGAGACGCCTTATTCATAAACGGCCGCTGGCTTGTAGGTAAGGAAGAAATCAACTCTGAAGGCCCGGAGGAGGTGGCTATGTCCCCCAATCAGGAAATAGTCTACGCCCGGGTAAAAGGTGAAACCCTTGGGCGCCTCTGGCGCCCCGCCGAAGGCGGGCAAGCCCTGGAAGCCCTTAAAGGTCAGGATTTGCCGCAGATTCTGGAAAGCCTCAAGTCCACCCTCAAAGGCCGCCAAATTGACGCTCGGATGGTGCGTTATCCCTGGGACCTCATTAAGCATAATTCCCAGGTGCTCACCGAGGATTTTGCGGCCAGCACCAAAAAGGGCGCCGGCGCCGAAATCCCGCATCACTTGGCCATCCTCGGCCCCAAAGAAAATCTCTACATCGCCCCCACTGCCAAGATATTCCCCTTTGTCCTTCTTGATGCCACCCAGGGACCTATCTACATCGACGAAGAAGTCTCCATCGCATCTCATACCTCGGTCGAGGGCCCGGCCTATATCGGCCCAGGGACTAAGATAGTCGGGGCAAAGATAAGGCCGGGATGCTCCATAGGGCCGGTCTGTCGCCTGGGTGGCGAACTTGACCAGACAATTATCCACGGGCTTTCAAATAAATACCATCTTGGCTTCATCGGCCATAGTTATCTGGGCGAGTGGATAAATCTCGGGGCGCTCACTACCAATAGCGACTTGAAAAATGATTATTCGACCGTTGAGGTATGGTTAAACGGCCGGCTTGTGAATACCGGTGAACTTAAGGTTGGCTCGTTTATAGGCGACCATACGAAACTGGGCATCGGCACTTTACTCAATACCGGGACCTCGGTCGGCGTTTGCTGCAATATCCTGCCTCATGGGGAACTCTTGCCCAAGTTCTTCCCTTCCTTCACCTGGTTCTTCCGCAATAAATTCAGCCGGGGGATGGGGTTGGAAAATATGCTCAAAACGGCGAGAGTAGTGATGGCCCGAAGAGATGTGGAACTTACGCCAGAGGAAATTGCTGTGCTTCAAAAGGTTTACGGGTTAACCGAGGAGGAACGGGAAAAGGCCTTAAAAAGGCGTGGGAGGTAACTCCTTCGCCGCAGTAAAGGCCGCAAGTGGGTTTGTCCCAAGGAGGCATCAAGGAGAAATTTATGAACCGGTGGAAACTTTTTCAATGGATGGTGCCGCTGGTTCTATTTTTTGTAGGATTTTCGTTTTTTCTTTTACAGGCGGCTGATGTAGAGCAACAAACGATAACCATTGAACCGGAGGTGAGGTACCAGACCATTCTTGGATGGGGGGCGACCACTACGAGCATAGAAATACCCGAGATGTTGAGGAGTCAGATTCTGGACGAATTAGTAAACGACCTGGGGCTTACGCGCCTGCGTCTCGAACCACCCGGCGGCAATTCCAGCGACCATCGTCGCTGGGAGTGGCATAATGACAATGGTGACCCTGAAAATATAAACTGGTCCGCCTTTAATACCGAAGTGCTGGATAAAAAGGTCTCTTTCTGGGTGAAGCCCTTCAAGGAGCGGGTGGAGGCAAACGGCGACCCTTTCAATCTTTACATCAGCCCGTCCTTTTTTGATGGCGGTAGCACTGGTTCGGCCCCGGCCTGGCTCTTTGAGAGTCCCGGTGAATACGCAGAGTTCGCCATCTCCCTCATCCTTTATCTTAAGAACAAGCACAATATCACCGCCAACTACTACTCCATCCTCAATGAGGCCGGTAACAATAACTCCTTCACACCCGAAGTGGTAAGCAGGATGATTAAGGCCCTGGGGCCCCGCCTGGAGGAGCTTGGACTACCCACCCGCATCGAGTTCCCCGAGTGTATGAACGCTAATGAATCCTGGCGCTATATCCAGGCCGTGCAGGGAGACGCTGAACTCTGGAAGTATGTTGGCCTAATCAGTTATCACCTCTACGGTAGCAATAGCGCCCGACCTCAAATCTACGAGTTTGCAAAGGCGAAGGGAATTCCCACCGCCCAGACCGAGAAAATGAGCACTACTATTGATGACTTTTACGCCGACCTGAGGGTCGGCGGTGTCTCATTCTGGGAGCATTATACCCTGGCTTACTATGGCCATAGGGGAGGCAGCGGCCATTACCTGAGCGCCAACTACAATATGACCTCATTCAGTCGCTATCAGGAATACTGGAGTTTCCGGCAGATAATGCACTACGTGCGTCCCGGCGCCGTACGGGTGGAGGTGATAAAGGATAGTGGTTTTGTGCGCCCGTTGGCCTTTGTGCAGGAGGGCAAAGTTACCGTGGTGCTGGTCAACCGCTATACGCCCTTTTTTGGCGACTATATGGTCACCGTCAAGAACTTACCCCCGGGAAGATATGCAGTCTGCCGGACTATTGCCCACAGTCGTTTCCGCGAGGGCCCCTATGAGGAACTCGGCATCCAGACCGTCGGGGAGGATAAAACGCTCGTGGTCGAGGTCCCCAAGGAGTCCGTGCTTACCATCTATCCCTATCCTGGCGAAAACCAGCCTCCCACAGTTACCGACTGGCGAGCCACTCCCAATTATCTGACCGTGTCTCAAGAGAAAATTACTCTTTCTGCCTCTGCCACAGACCCGGAACTGGACGCTATTTCCTTCTTATGGTTGGTGGAAGAGAAACCGGAGGCAGCCAATGTAGTGCTCATCACCCCCGATGCCCCACAAACCGAAGTGAAAGGCCTCACCGCTCCTGGTGACTACATTTTTTCTGTGGCCGTAAGCGATGGCACCCATCGTGTAGTGCGCAGGGTGGGACTTACTGTCTTCCCCGGGAACCAGCCTCCGATGTCTTTGGATATACATAATCGCATCCCGGTAGTGGTGACCCTTCCCCAGAGTACGACCATACTGCGCGGTGCAGCCCACGACCTTGAAGATGACCCGCTGCAGTATCGCTGGAGCGTCTTGAGCCAGCCAAAAGGTTCCAAGGTCGAACTTGAAACCCCTGACCAGCCCGGGTGCAAGTTGTCAAATATCACCGTGCCCGGAGACTATATCTTTCAATTGGAAGTCAGAGACCCCACCCATACGGTTCCGAAGGTTCTGAAGATAACCGTTTACCCGCCTAATAAAGCCCCGGTGATTGAAACCGCAATCGCGACGCCTGCGCAAATTACCCTTCCAGAGACGAAAACCTTGCTTTCAGCTAAAACCAGTGACCCGGACGGCGATACCATCACCCACTGGTGGTCGGTTAAAGAGTCTCCCGCTGGAAGTAATCCGGTATTTGACAAACAGGGTGCTCGTGAAACCAGCGTGAGCGGCCTCACTGTGCCCGGAGACTACATCTTTGCCTTGAGCGCCATCGACCGCACAAAATCCGCAAAGAAAGATGTTGCGGTCACGGTGACCGCTGGAGGGGTAGGATAGAAGCGTTATCTGGAGCGAACGACTGCTTAAATTGCCAATTCGTCGCCACGGGAGTGGCGACGCTACAGGCCATAGACTCACGGTTTGGATGCCAAAACCTGCCTTGCCCAATTCTTGATTTGCGTGTTGAGGCTATACGCTCTTTTTTTCGTTTTGGCCTCAGTTATTATGCGTATTGCCGGCTCGGTGCCGGATGCGCGGATATGGGCCCACTCGTCTTTCCAGTCTATGCGCAGGCCGTTGCTCAAGTCGAGGGTTTCCCCTTCAGACTTCTTTTTCAAGAATGAAATTATTTTTCCAGCCTCGGTGGTGGAGCATTTCATCTTGGTCTTGAGTATAAAGTAAAGAGGAATCCGGCGGGCAAGTTCTGAAATGGCCTTGCCGCTTTCGGCCAAATATTCCAGGATAAGGGCTATGGCCACCAGACCATCGCGGGCATAGTGCACTCTGGGGTAAATAACGCCGCCATTTCCCTCGCCACCTATCACCGCGCCCACTTCTTTCATCCGTTCCACCACATTAAGTTCCCCCACCGGCGCGCGAAAAGCGCGAGCGCCCAGGTTCCTGGCCACCTCTTCCGTCATTCGGGAACTTGACATATTCATCACCACCGGCCCCGGGCGCTTTCTCAATATGTGTGCCGCAGCCAGGGCCAGAGTGTATTCTTCACCTAAAGGCCTTCCTTTTTCCGAGATGATGGCCACCCGGTCGCCGTCCGCATCCAGGGCAAAACCCACATCGCACCCTTTATCTTTAACCAATCTGGAGATGTCACCTAAATTTTCTGCCACCGGCTCCGGGTCGTGCGGGAGGATGCCCGTAGGCTCGCAATAAAGGGCGCAGGCTTGAGTGCCCAGTTCTTCAAGAAGGGCAAGTGCCGAAATTGCCCCGGCACTATTGCAGCTATCAAGCGCCACCCGAAAACTTGATTTTGAAATGGCTTTTTTATCCACCACCTTAAGCACCTTGCTTATGTGGCGTTTATTGGCTCTCCTATACTGCTTCACCTCCTTCACTTCATCCCACCGGGCGTGCAGAAAATCCTCTTTATTGTAGATGGAAACAAGTTCTTGTAGTTCCTGGGCATTAAGGTAAATCCCCTCGGGAGTAAAGAATTTCAAGGCATTCCACTGGGCCGGGTTGTGGCTACCGGTTATGGCCAGACCCCCTCGGGCCTTAAGTTCTTTAGTCATAAGCGCAAGCGTAGGGGTGGCAGCGACCCCCAAATCAATGACCTCACAGCCGGTGGAAAGAAGGCCGGCGAGGCAAGCGGATTTCAGAAAGTCCCCGGATTTGCGCGGGTCACGCGCCAGGATGATTTTTCCGCCTTCAGCATAAGTGCCGAAGGCCTGAGCGAAGCGAAGCGCCACTTCTACCGTGAGACTCTCGCCGGCAATTCCCCTCACCCCGGAGACGCTTATCACCAATCCGACCGGCTTCTTCTCGGCTTTAATTTTTCCGGGCATCGTAAACCACCTCGCCCTTGATTAGGGTCATCTGCACCTCGCCCGCTTCATTCATAAGCACAATATCCGCATCTTTTCCCAGTTCAATGGAGCCTATCTTCTGGTCCAGTTTGAGGATTCTTGCCGGCGTGGTAGACGCCATAAAGGCGGCATCTACGAGGCTGGCGCCGACGAAGTCCTGGATGTTTTTCACCGCTTTATCCATGGTGAGGATGCTTCCAGCAATCTGACCGGTGGAGAGTCTCGGCGCGCCTTCTTTTACCTCCACCCGCCGCCTGATGCTGCTGGAAAGAAATACTTTCTGGTCTATTCCTGCGCCGCGCACGGCATCGGTTATGAGCGCAATCTTCTCCCGCCCCTTGAGCGCAAATGCCAGCCTCAAAGTTGCCGGATGTAAATGCACGCCATCGGCGATTATCTGCACGCTCACTTCCGGCGCATCGAAGATAGCGCCGATGACGCCGGGCTCTCGGTGGTAAAAGGGGCGCATAGCATTAAAGAGGTGCGTGACATGGGAGGCGCCGAGAGCGATGGCCCTTTGGGCCTCTTCGTAGGTGGCGTCAGTGTGGCCGAGAGAAATGATGACGCCGGCTTGAAGTAATTCCGGGAATAATTCAAGCGCTCCGGGGAGTTCCGGGGCCAGGGTGAAAATCCTTAAATTGCCGGCACATTCGGTGAGTATTTCGTCAAGTTTTGCTCGGGAAGGTGGCTCTAAGCGCTCCGTGGGAATGGCTCCTCTTCTCTCCTCGCTCACGAAAGGCGTCTCCAGATGAATGCCCAGTATATTTGCCCCTCCAGTAGGCCTTTGCATAACCCGATTTATGCGCTGGACAATGGAAGGGGTGTAATGGGTGGTGGCCACGAAGGAGGTGGTCCCGAAGCGCACCAGGCCGCGGCACATCTCCACCAGGGCCTCATCCTCTTCCTCCCAAACATCACGGCCCATCGTGCCCTGGATATGAACGTCGATGAAGCCGGGAAGGGCCATGAGCCCCTGGGCGTCAATCTCTTTAGCGCCGGTCGGCTTTTCCGCCGCCTTGCGGATGGTGCTTATCTTTTCCCCTTCTACGAGGATAGAGGTTTCGGGAAGTATCCCTGTGGGTGTGACCACCGAAGCCCCTCTGATGAGCGTAGTCTGGCCCATAGAACTGCCTTTCTCTCCAACATATATCACTATATTCTATTTTAAATTTGATGAACAGGCAATAAAAATGTCTCTGGTGAAGAGGCGCTTTTTTCACGAATTGCTTGAAATTGTTGCTTCTTTATGTATAATACAAAATTCAAAAGTAAGAGAATCTGATTCTGTGGCGGGGGGGAAAGGCTGATGAAGAAAAGATATCTGCTTGCTCCGGGGCCAACGCCCGTGCCTGAAGAGGTACTTCTGGCTATGGCCCGGCCCATCTTCCATCACCGCACCGATGAATTTAGAACGCTTTTCAAGCGGATTACCCAAGGTCTGCAATATGTCATTCAGACCAGCGCCGCCGTTTTCACCCAGGTCTCTTCAGGCTCCGGCGCTATGGAGGCCGCAGTGGTCAATGTCCTCTCCCCCGGCGACAAGGCCATCGTGGTGGACGGAGGTTATTTCGGGGCGAGATTCGCCGAAATCGCCCGGGCCTACGGTGCCGAAGTAGTGCTCATTACTATTCCCTGGGGCGAGGCGGTGGATGCCGATGCAGTTCACCAGGCCCTCAAAGAGAACCCGGAAGCCAAAGCCGTTTACACCACCTTTTGCGAAACCTCCACCGGCGTGGTGCACGATGTTAAAGCGCTGGGCGAAGTGGTGCGAGAAACGGATGCGCTTCTCGTCATAGATGCTATTAGCGGCCTGGGGACTGTGGAACTAAGACCAGACGATTGGGGTATTGACATCGTGGTGGCCGGCTCCCAGAAGGCCCTGATGATACCGCCGGGACTCGCTTTTCTCTCGGTGAGCGATAAGGCCTGGAAGGTAATTGAAGCCAATAAATCACATCGGTATTATTTTGATTTGCTGGAGGCAAAGGAAAGACTCAAATCCTGGGATAGCCGCTTTACGCCGGCCTTAAGTTTGGTGGCGGCCCTGGATAGGTCGCTTGGACTCATCAAGGAAGAGGGCATAGAGAATGTTTGGGCAAGGCACGGGATGCTGGGCCGGGCCTGCCGGGCTGGCGCCCAGGCGCTGGGACTTGAACTTTTTGCCAGGCGACCGGCGGACGGCCTCACCGCAGTTTGTATGCCGGAAGGCATAGATGCTTACGAGGTTTATAAGCGCCTTCTGGAAGAGTATGGCGTAACTGTGGGCACAGGCCACACCAGAATAAGAAATCGAGTGATTAGGCTCGCCCATCTGGGCTATGCCGGAAGATTTGATGTGATTCTGGGTCTTGCGGCCCTGGAAATGGTGCTAAAAGAGATGGGCGCGGACATAGAGAGAGGCAAAGGAGTAGCCGCAGCAGAGGAGATTTTTGCTGGGGCCAGAGATAATCGTGACAGATGACGAAATAATTTGGCCTCGATTGAGGAAGAAGTGGTTCTTGGCGCGTACGATTATTGAAGTAATAGCGTTTTGTGTAATCACGGGAATATATTTTTGGTATCTAAAATACATCAAAGGCGTTGCGTTGGCAGAAGCAATGTCATTTGGCTCGGGAACTGCTTTGATACTTTTGGGCTACCTGGTCTATTGTGCCGGGCTATACGCTTTAGGAAATAGAGTGGCCTCATCTGGAGGTGCGCACATTCGAAAGGAATTATCTGAGAAGCTGCTCCGCCAGGGAATGAACGAAAATATACTGAGGGGATCTACATTTGTCGGAGCAACATTCCCAGGTCGCTGGAAATGGGCGCGAATTTTGGATACAGACGATGATATAGGGTTTCTGCGGCTTAAAGATGAGTTTCTGAGCTATGTTGGTGATGGGGGAAATTTCGAGATTGAGAAAGATAGACTACTGTCTCTTAATAGGAAAATGAATAAGCTATTCTTTATCTACGCTCTCAAATGGATCGTAGTTAAATTCCGTTCAGAGGAAGGCGAGGGGCGTGAAGTCCTTTTCTGCTCAAGAGAGGGGAAATCCATTTTACAATGCAGGAAGAATACAAACTTACTTTTTGATAAACTTGTCAAATGGTCAAGTTCTTCTGAGCAATATGGTTAGAGATGCTTATTTTGAGGTGAGATGGGCAAAACTCACAGGAGGATCTTATTATTGCGGCCGTTTTTTGTTTGAAGTCGTAGGACTGGGTCGTCGTCCGTACGGACCATTCTGCCTTGGCCGCCGTAGGCGGCACCCAGCCCTTGCCGGACGGCTTCGGCGGGCTCAGGGACGAGCCCGCCTACGGCATCGAATGACGAGTGACCAGTGACGAATGACGCCTTAGGGAAAGGAGAAAGAATGCCAAAAATCCATATACTTGATGTGACCAATCGGGATGGGGTGCAGACCTCGCGTTTGGGACTGGCCAAACTCCAGAAGACCCTCATCAATCTCATGCTCAACGATATGGGCATCTTTCAGAGCGAGTTCGGCTTCCCCTTCACCGGTCACGAGGTAAATTATCTTAACGCCAACATAAAACTTGCTGAGAAGGGCGCGCTTTCGCCCATCCGCCTCTCCGGCTGGTGCACGGTGAGGATGAGTGAACTGGAAAGTGCCTTCCAGAATGTGCCCGGGCTTAAACATATCAACATCTCCATTTCCACTTCAGACCAGATGATAAAGGGCAAGTTCCAGGGCCGAAAAACCAAAGAAGACATAATCCAGATGATGATAGATGCTCTGGACTATGTGAAGTCAAAAAAAGTTGAAAGTGTGGGGGTAAATGCCGAGGATGCCTCGCGCACCGATATGGACTACTTGGTGAGATTCTGTAAAGAGGCCGCTGGCCACGGCGCCGACCGCGTACGCTACTGCGATACCCTGGGCCGCGACGACCCCCTTACCATTTACGAACGGGTGAAGCACCTGGCCCAGGAGGTGGGCCTCGGTATGGAACTTCACTGTCACAACGACCTGGGAATGGCGGTGGCCTGCTCGGTGTCCGGAGCCCGGGCCGCGGTGGACGCCGGAGTTGATGGCTACATAAATACCTGTGTCAATGGTATGGGCGAAAGGGCGGGAAATGCAGACCTGGTCTCGGTGGTTCTGGCCTTAAAGAAGGCCAGCGGCTTCGTAGAGGCAAATCTTCTGGATGCGCGGGTGGACCTCTCCCAGGCCTGGAGGCTGGCCAAATACGCCTCTTATGCCTTTGGCGTGCCCATACCCATAAATCAGCCGGCGGTGGGAGAGAATGCCTTTGCCCATGAATCCGGCATACATGTTGATGGGGCGCTGAAAGACTATCGCAACTATGAACTCTATCATTTTGAGGAACTGGGCCGGGGCGAGCCGGAGGTGATAGAGACCGGCCGACGCATCACCATCGGCGAATATTCGGGCATTCGGGGATTTCGCAACATATATGATAAATTGGAGATTGCCTTCAAGGACGATGCGGAAGCGGCCCGGATACTGGAACTGGTGCGCTATGCCAATGTGCATACTCAGAAGCCTCTGGTGGTAGAGGAACTGCGCTTCATCGCCCGTCATCCGCAGGAAGCGAAACTCTTAATGAGCGTAACGCCGTAGATTGGTCATCCGTCACTGGTCACTCGTCATTTGAGTGATGCGAAAGGAGTGATATAATATGGTACGCAAGATAATTTGCCTTTTGCTGGTGGGCGTTCTCGCCGGCTGTGCCGGGCTCTCGCTGGCCAGATACCAGGAGATAGAGAAGGGGATGACCCGGGAGGAGGTAAAGGGTATCCTGGGCGAGCCCTGGGTAGAGGCGCCCAAGATTTATGTTTATCAGGGCCAGGGCCTCGAGACCGCCACCATCTTCTTCGACGAAGAGGGCAGGGTGGTGAAAAAGAAATGGGATGAGGGAGTCTATGAGGAGTATCCAGCCACTGGCCCGGGTTACTGAGAAAAAGGAGAGTCAAGGTGTCCCGCATAGCCGTAATCTATCATTCGGAGACTGGCAATACCAGGAGAATGGCCGAACTTATTCTGGATGGTGCCCGCAGCATTGAAGGGACCGAGGCGGAGATGTTCTCCGTGGAAGATTTGGACAGCGACTATATTGACAGTGCGGATGCGGTGATTTTAGGTTGCCCTACTTATGAAGGTTCGTTATCCTGGCAGATGAAAAGGTTTCTGGATAGTCCGGGCGTGAAACTGGCCGGCAAACTCGGCGCGGCTTTTGCCTCGCAGAACTGGCCCGGAGGCGGCGGCGCCGATTTTACCGAGATGACACTTATTGCCGGGATGCTGGTGCACGGAATGCTCATTTATTCCGGGGGCATTACTCAAGGTGAGCCTTACTTACATTTCGGGGCGGTATCGGCGCGTTCTCCGGAAGGAATCTATGCCCAGCGCTGCCTCAAATTGGGTCAGAATATCGCCAGTAAGGCCAGGGAAATCTTTGGTGAGTGAAGGCCCTAAACGAAAGGGGAGGTGAGATGGGCAAGTTGGCAAATCGTGGATTGGTGGCGGTCGTTCTTTTTTCTTTCATTTTTGCTACCTCTGGCTGCGGGACGATTCTCTATCCGGAGCGACACTTCTCACCGGGCTCAGGCAAGCCCGACCTGAAGGTCATAGGTATGGACTGCCTCTGGCTCCTGGTGGGAGTCATACCCGGCTTGGTCGCTCTTCTGGTGGATTTAGGTACCGGGGCCATCTTCTTGCCTCAAAGCGAAGTGAGTCTCTCGCCCGGTGAGACGGTTCGGATAAATATTCCCGGCCCGGCCCCGGCGGACTGCGAAGTGACCGTCCGCCTTTACTCGCCAGAGGGCGAAGAACTCGTCCCGGGCGTTCAGGCACAGGCTACTCAGGGCAAAGAACTGGACGCGCCGCTTTCGCTTACCATCCCTTCCGGACGGGAAACCAGCGGCGCCAGGCTGGTCCTGGCCGTGGATGGACGCGAGCAGGCCTCCTGGACCCTCTGCCACCAGTAAATTCGCCCACTTTTGGCAACTCGTCACCGGTCGTTGCTTAGCCCCGTCGTAGTCGGGGTCGTCCCTGACCCCGACTCGGCTGGCTGCCGCCTTCGGTCCTTATGGGCCGCCCGTATGGTGCGGCGGCCGAGGTCCGGTACGCACGGACGACGAGTCAACCTACGGCGAGTGACGAATGACAAGTGACGAATGACCCTTCGCATGCTCAGCATCCTTCCCTCGAGCCCGAGTCTCGGGACGAAGGGCAGGATGCGAAGCACGAATTCCGGATGACAAAATACGGCCGCAATCCACCGCGAGATAATTAAAAATAGGGAGTCGGGAATGAAGTTTAAGAAAATATTCCTCTGGGTGGGCATCGTGGTAGTGGTGCTAATAGTCGCTTCACTATTAGGTAGAAATCTGCTCATAAAACGAGGCCTCCAGTCCGGGGTGAAAAAGTCCTTAGGGACGGAGTTGGAGATAGCCAAGATAAATGTGGGGCTATTTCGCAGTGACATTCGGGTGGAGGGCCTAACGGTCTACAACCCGGAAGGATTTGAAGGGGAATTGGCGGCCTTGCCTCTCATATTCGTGGACTACGAACTGGGCCCGATGTTCAAGGACAGGATACACCTGAGCGAGGTGGAAGTCAATATCAACGAGATAGCCATGGTCAAGAACAAAAATGGCGAGATTAATCTATTGCGGCTTAAGCCCATATCCGATGAAAGGGATGAGGAAAAGGCCCCGGCAGAGGAGAAGCCTAAGAAAGAATGGGAAATGCAGATTGATCGCCTCCTCCTCACCATTGACCATATCAAATTCGTGGATTATTCCGCAGGAGGCGAGCCCAAGGTGCTTGAGATACCCGTCGGCATCGACCACGAAGAATTCAGGGATTTGGATAGTA
>LIZR01000096.1 GCA_001302825.1 Planctomycetes bacterium DG_23
AAAAGTTTCAGGAACTGAGCGGATGCGAGGTGATCGCCGTGGTTAAGGCCAATGCCTACGGGCACGGCGCGGTGGACTCATCCCGGGCGTTTCTTGAAGCCGGGGCCAGGATGCTCGCCGTGGCTGCGGTGGAGGAGGCCGTGGAACTCCGCCAGGCCGGTATCCGTGCCCCAGTCCTCCTTCTATGCGCCCTTTTACCCGAAGAAATCTCTGGAGTCTTTGAAAATCAAATCACCCCCACCATCACCGATTTGCAGATGGCCCGGCGGCTCGCTAAAGAGGCCGAACGCCGCAAAGAGAAGTTGGCGGTGCATATAAAGTTAGATACCGGTTTGGGGAGGATCGGCTTTCCCTCGGTGGGGGAGGAAGAAGCAAAAGAGACTGCGGCGGCCATAGAAGAGATGATGGGCCTTGGCGGCATCAAAATAGAGGGCATATATACTCATTTCGCCGTATTCTCTGCCAAAGACAAATCCTTTTCCTTGGGCCAGGTTGCCCGGTTCAAGGAAGTGCTCGCGCTTCTGCCAGCGGGCGGGGAGAGCATCCCTCTTCGCCATATAGCCAGTTCCGGCGCGGTTCTCAATATACCCGGGTCTTTCAAGGCGCCCTTTAATCTCATTCGCCCGGGGCTGGGCCTCTACGGGCTTTACTACCGACGCTCCCGGCATACGGTGCCCCTCGTGCCGGCCTTGAGGCTTAGCAGCCGCATCGTCTTTTTGAAGACGCTTCCTCCGGAAAGAAGCGTGAGTTATGGCCGGCGTTACACCACTACCCGGCACACCAGGGTGGCAACGGTAGCCATCGGTTATGCCGACGGCTATAGATGCGGTCTCATCGGCAAGGCCCAGGTGAAAGTGCGCGGGAAATTCTGCCCGGTCATAGGCTCGGTCTGTATGGACCAGATAATGGTGGATGTGAGCGAAGTGCTGGATGTTAAGATAGGCGATGAGGTGGTGGTCTATAGTGACGAGCGGGAGGCGCCGAATTCCATAGAAAATATTGCGCGTATGCTTGACACCGTGCCTAATGAAGTCACCTGTGCCATCGGCCGCCGGGTGAAACGCACTTATCGCCCGTAAAAAGTAGATACGGTTAGCCCCCCTCTGTAGTCTCTCAAAATGAGGTCACTTTATCTGCGCTAATCTGCCTAATCTGCGGTTTCTCAATCTGCGTCATCCGCGATCACAGGAATTTCTTGGCCAGGGCGATGGATTTCCTTACGCCATCGCGTTCTTCGCCTTTGCCTTCGTATTCTATGGAGACCACGCCATCGTAGCCGGCGTCCCGGAAAATCTCAAAGGCCCGGTCCACATCTATTGTGGTTTCGTTGCCGGCCTCATCAAATTCATAGGTCTTGATGTGGGCCATCTGCATAAAGGGACAGATTTTAGCCAGGGCCTCATAGCGAATCTCATCGGGGAAGTTACCCAAATCAGGGCAGGTGCCGAAGAATTCATCGTCAATCTCGGTCATTATGCGGGCGATTATGTCCGGGTCTTTTGAAACGCCGCCGTGATTTTCCAAGAGTAAATGCACTCCGGTGCGATGGGCTGCAGGAAGAAGCGCCCGATAGCCATCTATGACCCGGCGCACGGTTTCTTCTTCCGTATCCTTGCCGCGGGTATTTACCCGAATGGCAAAGGAACCGATATGCCGGGCTGCAGCAAACCATTTGGAAATCTCGGCTATATCGTATTCCCATTGGAGCGCGTCTTCAGATGATATATTACCCACCATCATTGGCATATTTGCCACCTTCACGCCGAACTCTTCCAGTGTCTTTTTTACTTCATCCAGATATTCCCGTTCTATAGAGGCGAAATGCCGGCTGCAAAGTTCCACCTGGCAGAGGCCGAATTCTTTCTTGGCCAATCGGATAAATTCCAGCATACTCGTTTTCTCATCTATCTCTCTATGCAGACTCCAGGAACTCAAGCCCAATTCCATCTATATCCTCCTTCCGTAGCAAAGATACTATCCATAACCTAATCAAAACCATCGAAGGGAACCAGCGGTGCGACCGCCGGACCCTGCCCGGTTAATTCTACTTCGCGCCCGATGACTGTCAATACAAAATTAAGCGGCCCGCTGCGGGAGGGCGAACTGAAAGGCCGTGGAAAGCGCGTTTTCGTGCTCAGGTGCTTTAACTTTCTGTTGACCTCAGGGCAAACTGGAGTATAATTAAATATTTATCTGTGGATGCTCTGCTAAGGCTGGAGAGATGTTTATGAGAGCAAGGCGGCAGGCGATTATCTTACTCAATCTTTGGGCCATATTTGTTTTTTTGGCTGGATGCGCTGGCAGACGTTCATCAAATTTGGCAGATAGGCCCGAAGTTCCGGTAAGGGCGCTTACCCCAGAGCAATTACATATCCAGGAACTTGAGGCAGAGGTGGAATTGCTGGAGAGACGCCTGGCGGCTTCCACAAAGAGGATAAGCGAACTGGAGACGGAGCGCAGAAGCCTTTTCCTTCGCCTTCTGGAAAAGGAGGCGGAGATAGGCGACTATCAGGCGCTGGCGCAGGCGCTTTCCGATAGAGACGACCGGGTGAGGGCGTTCGCCGCAATGAAATTGGGCGAATTGGGCTACCGCAAGCCGGCATCCAAATGGATGCCGGAAGTGCACGAGGCCCTGGTGGTGGCCTTGAGCGATGGGGTGATGGAAGTGAGGCAACGAGCTGCGCAGGCCCTGGGCGAACTCGGTCACCTTCTGCCCACATCCAGGCTTCGCCTGGAAGAGGTGCTTGAGGACCCCAGCCCTGAGGTGCGCGCTGCGGGCGCTACTGCTCTGGGCAAACTCAAGGCTAAAGAGAGCCTCTGGGCGCTTATGCGCCTTTTGAAAGATGAGGAGGCGGCGGTGCGCGCCGCGGCCATATATGCCGTGGGAAACCTGGACGAAAAAGAGGTCGCACCTATTTTGGCCCGGCATCTTCAAGACCAAGACCAGTCAGTGCGGGAGAGCGCCGCACGGGCCCTGGGAAAGATTAAAGAGCCGGCTACGGTGGAGCCCTTGCTTGCGGCGCTTAAGGATGAGGATGAGCGGGTGAGGTGGTATGCCGCGGCATCCCTGGGTGAGATTGGAGAAAAAAGTGCGGGTTTGGGATTAACCCGGGTTCTGAAAGAAGACCCCAGCCCCGGCGTTCGTCAGGCGGCCTGCGCTGCCCTGGGCAAGATAAAAGATGAGCGAGCCCTGCGGGCATTGAAAGAGGCCCTGCGCGATGAAAATAGTCCGGTGAAAGATGAGGCCTGGGCTGCCTTTCTGGCCACGATTAAAGAAAACCCGGCGCTCCTCGTGCGAGAGGGTAATGGATTCTATGAGGAAGGAGATTTTGGCCGGGCTGCTGAACTTTTGTCCCTGGCCCTGGGAGACTCCTCTTTCAAAGCGAATACAGAACTCTGGCTGAGGCTCGCTCGTGCTTACAAGGCAATAGAGCAGTGGCCCAAGGCCGCCGAGGCCTATAGGGCCGCAGCGGAAAGTGAGGAAAAGAAGTCGCCGCTTCGGGAAATCCGCCTGGAATATGCCGAGACACTCACCAGGGTAGAAAGAGGACTGGAGGCTGTTGAAATTTATAAGGGGCTTATAAGTGAGGCGCCCGAGGAAAGCGAGCCCTTATGGGCGGCCACTCTCAAAATAATCAAGGGCCTTTATGATAAGGGCGAATATGAAGCCGTGGTGGCCGCGGTGGAAGGACTTAAGATATCATTTCCAGAACTGGGCAGTGAAGAGGTAAGCAAAAAAATGCTCGAACTTCAGTCGTTTTCACAACAAGAGATAGAGAAGGCTAAAGAAGGCGAAGAGAAAACGGAATGAAGGATATGTTTTATATAGGCGTGGACCTCGGTGGCACCAACATAAAGGCCGGTGTGGTGGATGCCTCCGGCGGGGTATTGGTGAAGGATGGTATCGAGACCCAGGCGGAGGGCGGCCCCAGCGTGGTCATCAAGCGTATTTGCCAGATTATAGACGCGGTGCGAGAGAAGGGTTCTCTGTCCTGGAAAAAGATTGGTGGAGTCGGGGTAGGTGCACCCGGGACTCTGGACCACAAGAAGGGAATTATCTTCCATCCGCCAAATCTTCCGGGGTGGCGCAATGTCCCGCTTCGCGATGAGGTAGCCAAAAATATCCCGGGAGGGGCGATAGTGGAGAATGATGCAAATGCTGCGGCCTGGGGCGAGTATTGGGCCGGAGCGGGCAGGGAAGTCCATTCTATGGTTATGCTCACCCTGGGCACCGGGATAGGCGGAGGCATCATCCTGGAGGGGAAACTGGTGCGCGGGGCGCACGACTCGGCGGCGGAACTCGGCCATACCATCATTGTGCGCGGCGGCGTCCCCTGCGGCTGCGGTAGTCGCGGGTGTCTGGAGGTTTATGCCTCGGCCACGGCAGTGGTCCGCCGGTTTAAGGAGGCCGTGGATGCCGGTCGCGCCACCACACTCTCTCAGGATGTAAGAGAGGGTAAGGAAATCACCTCCAAGATTATATATGAAGCCGCTCTCGCCGGCGATGAGTTGGCCAAAGAAGTGATGGAAGAGACCGGGCGGTATTTGGGCACAGGAATAGTCTCTATTATGAACACAGTTAATCCTGCGCGGATAGTTCTTTCCGGAGGAATGATTCACGCCGGGGAAATGATTATGCGGCCCTTGAAGGAGACGGTGCAAGAGTTGGCCTTTCCCATCCCTGCGGAGAAAACGGAGATAGTCTTTGCTACTTTGGGGGAGGACGCTGGATTTATCGGTGCCGCAGGATTGGCTTTAGAGAGGCTAAAGCCGGCAAAGGCAAGTTAACATGGACTTTACATCCATTCGCAATTTCTGCATTATTGCCCATATTGACCACGGAAAATCTACCCTGGCCGACAGGCTCCTCCTTTTAACCGGGGCCATAGGGCCGAGGGAGTTCCGGGAGCAGGTTCTGGACGATATGGACCTGGAGCGGGAACGAGGGATTACCATTAAGGCCCGGGCCGTGGCGCTCAAATACGAAAAGGAAGGTAAGCGCTATCTTCTGAACCTCATCGATACCCCGGGTCATGTGGATTTTGGTTATGAGGTCTCCCGGAGTCTGGCCGCCTGCGAGGGGGCGGTGCTCCTGGTGGATGCAGTGAAAGGTGTGGAGGCTCAGACGGTGGGCAATGCGGCGCTGGCTTTGGAGAGCAATCTCAGAATAATCCCGGTGATTAATAAGATTGATTTGCCCCGGGCCAGGGTGGATGAGGTAGCCGAGGAGATGGTGCACATCCTGGGTGTAGAAAAGGAAGAGATAATCCCGGCGAGCGCTAAAACGGGCGAAAATGTGGACAAAGTCCTCGAGGCCATAGTGGAGCGTGTGCCTGAGCCTGCCAAAGATAAAGAGGCGCCGCTTCGTGCGCTCATCTTTGACTCGGTCTATGATGAATATCGCGGGGTCATCGTCTATATACGCCTCTTTGACGGCCAGGTAGAGGAAGGCGATGAGATTAAGATAATCAAAAGCGCCCGCATTTATCAGGTCGGCGAACTGGGTAAATTTACCCCCAAACCGGTGAGGGCCAATCGGCTCTTTGCCGGGGAAGTGGGTTATCTCATCGCCAGCATCAAGAGCATAGAGGATGTGCGCGTGGGGGATACCATTACGCTTAAAGAGGCCGGGAAGGTGAAGGCCTTAGCCGGTTATGAGGAGCCGCTACCGATGGTTTACTGCGGGCTTTACCCGGTGGACCCGGCTGATTTTGAGAACTTGCGGTCGGCCCTGGCGCGCCTTAAACTGAACGATTCTTCATTTACCTATGAGCCGGAGGTCTCCGAGGCGCTGGGGTTTGGCTTTCGGGCAGGTTTTCTGGGACTGCTGCATATGGAGATAGTGCAGGAGCGCTTGGAGAGGGAAAGCAGTCTGGAACTCGTTAAAACTGCGCCCAATGTTACCTATGAGGTCTTGACCCAAAGCGGCGAGGTGGAAAGAGTGGAATCTTCGGCTAAACTGCCTGAGACAAAAGAGATAGCGGAACTCTGCGAGCCGGTAATAAGGGCTGGTATGGTTATTCCGGAGGATAGCATCGGGGCGCTAATGCGCCTGTCGGAAGAGCGGCGGGGAAAGTTCATCTCCACGGAATATTTGAGCGAAAGCCGCGTGGTGCTTACCTATGATTTACCCCTGAGCGAGGTCATTTACGATTTTTATGATAAACTCAAATCCGCCACGCATGGGTACGGCAGTATGGATTACGAATTTATCGGCTACCAGAAGTCGGATTTGGTGCGCCTGGATATACTGGTGGCGGGAAAGAAGGTGGATGCACTCTCTTCCATCGTGCATCGCATCGAGGCCGAAAAACGGGGCCGAAACCTGGTGAAGAAACTTCGTTCCCAGATTCGCCGCCATCTTTTCGAAATCCCCATTCAGGCCGCCATCGGCTCCCGCATCATCGCCAGAGAAACCATTAAGCCTTTGGCCAAAAATGTTACCGGGAAATGCTATGGTGGGGACATAACCAGAAAGAGGAAACTCTGGACCAAGCAAAAGGCGGGCAAAAGGCGGCTCAAGATGGTGGGGCAGGTGGAGATACCCCAGGAGGCCTTCCTCGCGGTGCTGGGCGGGGAATAATACTTTCGCTGGGCAGCCCGGCAGCGAGGCAGCCCAGCATTTCATCAAGGACAAGAGTTATGGACTATTTTGAATACCGAGATAAAAAGCTTTATGCGGAAAGGGTGCGAGTTGCCGAGATCGTTCGGCAGTTCGGCACGCCGCTTTACCTATATTCCAGACGCACCTGCTTAGAGCATTTCCGGCGCATTGAGGAGGCCTTTGCCCAAGCCCAACCCCTCATTTGTTATTCGGTTAAGGCCAACTCCAATTTGGCCATCCTCAGGATAATGGCCCAGGCCGGGGCAGGGTTTGATGTGGTCTCCGGCGGGGAACTCTATCGCACCCTTAAAGCCGGTGCGGAGCCTAAAAAAATCGTTTTTGCCGGCGTGGGAAAGACGCGGGAGGAGATTGAATATGCCCTGAAAGAGAATATCCTGATACTCAATGTGGAATCCCCATCAGAACTGGAGGAGATGAATCACATCGCCGGCGCAAGGGAAAAGACTCTGGATGTGGCACTGCGCATAAACCCGGGTATTTCTCCGGAGACTCACGAATATGTGAAGACCGCCGAGATTGGCAGTAAATTCGGGATGGAAATCTCCGCGGCCGAGGAATTAGTGCGCCAGCGTGGAAAGTATCCAAATCTTCGCTTCGCGGGGCTTCATATGCATATTGGCTCGCAGATAACCTCCACGAGCCCCTTTGCCCAGGCCCTGGAGCGTCTGGTGGAATTTGCTCATACTTGCCGAAGCCTGGGGATGGATGTGCAGTGGCTGGATATAGGAGGCGGCTTCGGGATTTACTACAAGGAAAAGGAGGCGAAAACCGCCCAGGAACTTGCCGCAGTTATTTTGCCCTGGGTGGAAAAGGCCGGGGCAAAACTCATCCTGGAGCCGGGCAGGTTCATCGTGGGCAATGCCGGCATCCTGGTTACAGAAGTGCTTTATCGCAAAGAATCAGGTGGGAAAAGATTTATCATCGTTGATGCCGGGATGAACGATTTAATTCGCCCCAGCCTCTATGGGGCCTATCATCGCATCTGGCCGATTGAGCCAGAAGACGAAAAGGAATTGGAGGCCGTGGATATAGTGGGGCCGGTTTGCGAATCAGGAGATTTTTTCGCCAAGGATAGGGAAATTCCCCTGGTTAAGGAAGGAGAGCATCTCGCTAT
>LIZR01000097.1 GCA_001302825.1 Planctomycetes bacterium DG_23
GAGACGGCCGGGTGCGTCTCATCGGCGAAAAGGAGGATGTAATCCGGGCCAAAAGTTTGGTGCAGCGCCTCCTGGCCACCATCGCTGAGGAAGGCAAACTGCGAGAAAGCGATGTGGACTTGGCCTTGCGAACCGTCAGGGAAAAAAAGGCCGAACCTGTTAGTGAAGAAAAGATTGAAATCAGCGGGAAAAATGTTTATGTGCGGGCCCAGACAGCCGGCCAGGTGGAATATATCCAGGCTATGCGCAGCAGCGACCTGGTTTTCTCCATTGGCCCCGCGGGCACGGGCAAGACCTATCTGGCCGTGGCTATGGCCATAAATGCCCTGCGCAGCGGCCAGATGAAAAAGATAGTCCTCGCTCGACCTGCGGTTGAAGCCGGCGAGAAATTGGGCTTTCTCCCCGGCGATATGGTAGCCAAGATAAACCCCTATCTTCGCCCGCTTTACGATGCCCTGCACGATATGATGGAATTCTCCCAGATTAAAAGATATATGGATAACGACCTCATTGAGGTAATTCCCCTGGCCTTTATGCGTGGACGCACCTTGAACGATGCCTTCATCATTCTGGATGAAGCCCAGAACACCACCGCCTTGCAGATGAAGATGTTCCTTACCCGCATGGGGATGCGCTGCCATATTGTGGTTACCGGTGATGTGAGCCAGATAGACCTGCCCACGGGCGAAGTCTCCGGGTTGAAAGAAGCGGAAAGGCTCTTCAAGAATATTGCCGGAGTGGAGTTCATATATCTCACACGCAGGGATATCGTGCGCCATCGACTGGTCTCGGAAATTGTTAAGGCCTACGAGCGCGACGGGCGCGCCCGAGGCCTTTAAGGGAAAGAACCTGTTATGGCTCGTATCAGAAAACCAAAACCCAAAACCAAGCGGGTGCCCCCCAAAAAGGCCAGGCCTCGCAGCAAACTCTCTTTACAACTTCGCGCGTTCATTCGCTATAAGACTGCTTTGCTTCTGGCCCTGCTATTTTTTCTGAGTATCGTGGTAGCGACTTCTTTTACTCGCGGGGCAGTTGCTGAGGAAGGCTTTGCCGAGCGTGTAGCAGCCACTGCACTTATCTTGCTTGTGGCCTTCTTTTTGGCCGGGGCCTTTATATCTCAGTTTGAGCCACGGCTTTTTGACAGTCCACCGCGCATTTTCTTCCTGGGCCTCATAGCCATATTTTTGACGCTTTTGGCTTCCACTGTGGCGGATTATTTTCTGCCTTTGGTCCTGGTGGCGGTGCTTTTAGCCATCGTTTACAACCAGCGCTTTGCTTTAGGGATGATGATATTCTATATGGTGCCTATAGGGCTGGGTGCTACGGGAGATTATAAAATCCTGGCCGCTCTTTTCGCCGGTTCGGTGACAGCCATATTCCTGTCCAGGGATGTGCGCCATCGTTCCAAACTTATAGAAGTGGGCACCCTCGCCGGGTTCGCCCAGTTTGTTATGCTTTTTGCCCTGACCATTATGGAGCTCGGACCCAGGAACCTGTATAGCCGGGAAGTGCTTTTGCCTTTCCTCTGGGTATTTGTTAACGGCCTGGCGGCGGGCGTGGCTATTACAGCCTTACTTCCTTATCTTGAAAGGGCCTTCAATATCATTACCAATATTGGTCTTCTGGAACTTTCCGACCTTAACCGCCCCTTACTGAAACATCTGGCACTGGAGGCTCCGGGCAGTTATAATCACAGCCTCATCGTGGGCAGTCTCGCTGAAGCCGCAGCCCGCCAGATTGGGGCTAACGACCTTCTGGCCCGGGTCAGCGCCTATTATCACGACATAGGCAAACTTAACAAGCCTCAATATTTCGTGGAAAACGAGGGGCTCAGCCCCAGCAAACATCAGAACCTTTCCCCGGCTATGAGCAGTCTCATCATCACCGCCCATACCAAAGATGGCCTGGAGTTGGGCAAGGAATATAAACTGCCCAGAAAAATCCTCCGCATCATCCAGGAGCACCACGGCTCTACCCTGGTTGAATATTTTTATCATCAGGCCAGGGAGAAAAATCAAGATAATCTGCAGGTGGAGGAATCCGCTTTCAGATATCCCGGCCCTCTTCCCAAGTCAAAGGAATCTGCCATCGTTATGCTGGCCGATGCGGTGGAATCTGCCTCCAGGACTATGAAAGACCCCTCCCCCGCTCATTTGGAGCAACTGGTTCACGACCTCATCCTTAAACGGCTTATGGGTGGCCAACTTAATGAGTGTAACCTTACCTTCCGGGAACTCCAGCAGATAGAGATTAGTTTCATCAAAGTCCTGGCGGGTATTTATCACGGTCGCATTAAATATCCTGAACAAGAAGAAAAGTGAAGATAGAAATCGCCAATTTAATAGAAGATTTATCTCTGGACGAAGAAGCCTTAAGAAAACTTTTGAGTGAGGTTCTCCAGCAGGAAGGAAAAAAGCAGGCCAGACTCAGTGTGGCCCTGGTGGACGACAAAACCATAGCCACGCTAAATCAAAGGTATCTGGGGCGCCGTGGGGCTACGGATGTCCTGGCTTTTCCCTTTAATCTGGGCCCGGGTGGCAAAGATTTGGGCGAGATAGTCATTTCCGTGGAAACTGCCCGGTCAGTGGCACGAAGCAGGAAAAAATCCATCCAGAAGGAGATTTTCCTTTATGCACTTCACGGCCTCCTCCATCTTCTCGGCTATGACCATAATACGACGAGCGAAGCCAGAGAGATGCGAAAAAAAGAAATTGAGGCCCTGGCTCGCCTGTAGAAATTTGGGAAGGCGGGGCTCTTTATCCCGCAGGGAAAGTGCCCTCAAGATGCCCCTTTTGGGCATTTTTTCTGAAGCGGCTGTCCCTTTCAGGGGCAAGGAAGGGCTGGCCATAGGAAAGGAGAGTTGATTTTGGAAGTTGGCCCGCAAGCAGCACTATGGGCGATTTTGTGGACTATTTTGCTTTTCCTGGCATCCTTGGCCTTACGCGCACTTCATTCCTTCTCGCCGGTGCGAATGGAAGAATTAGCCGCTTCTAAGAGCAAAAAAGAAAGGCTATCAAAATACCTGGCTCAACTTCCTGCTATGAAACTGGCTTGCCTGGCTTTTAAGTCTTTTTTTCAGGTGTTTGTCATCCTGGCCATCTCGCTAATCTTCCTCAAGGGGCCTGAAGGAGAATTTGCCCCGACGCATCTTGCCTTAGTTTCGGCGCTTTTGGTTGCGGGTTTTCTGATACTTGTCTTCGGCGAGGCCCTGCCCGCTCTTGGCGTCGGGGGGCATCCGGAAAGGATTGCCTGGGCCGTTTTCCCGCTTTTTTATAGCCTGGCGTTATTTTTTCTGCCCCTTGCCGCATTACTGGGCCGAATGCGCCAAATTCATTTGCGACTGAGAGGCCACCGTCATCATAAATCCCCTTCGACCACACTGGCGGAAGAAATTGACGAACTGGTCAGCGAAGGTCAGCGCGAAGGCATAGTGGCAGAAGAAGCCCGGGAAATGATTGAAAGCGTGCTCAATTTCCGCGATGTAGATGTGGCTGAAGTGATGACCCCCAGAACGGATATGGTAATGGTGGAGGACTCCGCCTCTCTTCCCGAGGCTAAGAAATTGGCTATGGAGAAAGGGTATTCGCGCCTACCGGTCTTCAAGGAAAACCGGGACAATGTCGTGGGCGTGCTCTATGTCAAAGACCTGCTTCAGCCGCCGGGCGCTGATGAGGCCCACATCACCGTTGCCGATATTATGCGTAAACCCTATTTCGTTCCCGAGACCAAGCCGGTTGGTCAACTTCTGCGGGAGATGCGAAGCGAGAAGGTGCACATCGCCCTGGTTCTCGACGAATATGGCGGCACTGCCGGCCTGGTCACCATCGAGGACATATTAGAGGAAATCGTAGGAGAGATTGAAGACGAATATGACACTCGGGCCTTGCCTTTTCTACACCGCATTGACGAACATACAGCGGAACTTGATGCCCGCGTGCATATTGACGAATTCAATGAGGCCCTGGGCACCGGCATACCGGAATCGGATGATTATGAGACCGTGGGCGGCTTTCTGTTCGCAAGCGTGGGAAGGATACCCCAACCGGGCGAAACCCTGCGCCTCGAAAATATCATTTTCAAAATCCTGAGTGCCGATGAGCGCAGGATAAAACGCCTTCGGGTCGAGGTTGAGGCCGAAGTAGACGATACAAAAAGATAGCGGTAATCTGCTCATCCAGCATCGCCTGGCGCTCGACCTTTCCAGGATTGTGCACCATAGTTGCTTTATGGCGCTATTACCGAATTGACGAAGCAACTGGAGTAATATTTGGCCATTCGTAAGACAGAAGGTGTGGTGTTAAGAACCACTGAGTATAGTGAGACAAGTCTGGTGGTCTCCTTTTTCACCCTGGACTTCGGCCGCATTGAAGCGTTGGCCAAGGGGGCCAGAAGACCCAAGAACAATTTTCAAGGCGCATTGGACCTCTTCTCCTATTCGGATATTGTCTTCTACGAGAAATCTCCTCCCAGACTGCACATCCTTTCCGAATGCCTTCTGCGGGACAACTTCCGCGGTTTGAGAGCAAATTTCCAGAGGCTTTCTTACGCCTTTTATATGAGCGCACTCTTGCTCGACCTCACCGAAAGGGATGAACCCCTAAAGGAACTTTTTCTGCTCTTCTTAAAGACGCTCTGCACACTTTCTTCCCCAGGCAAAGATGCGCGCGAGAGCCAAAAGGCAAAAAAGGAAAACGATTTTGCTACCGTTCTTTTTGGTTTTGAGGTGGGGGCCTTGCGTATCCTGGGGTATCTTCCGTTACTTGATGAATGCGCCTCTTGCGGGGCCATCTTGAAGCCGGCGGCCCAACTCGCCTTCAGCGCTTCCTCAGGCGGTGTCCTGTGTGAAAATTGCCGAAGCCAACTCAGGGATAAGTTGGTAATCTGCGGCGCCACCCGTGCTCTTCTCAAGAAGTTGGCTGAGAAAAATCCCCGTGGGATAGAAAGAGTAAAAATTTCTTCCAGAACCGCCTCGGAGATGCGCAGTCTCCTGAACGGCTGTTTTGCAGAAATTTTGGGGAAAAGACCCCGATGTCTGGAATATATTTCACCCTAAGAAAGCGCTTTTCCCGCTTTTTTTGCCTTGCCAAAAGTGAATTTGTATGCTATAATTAAAATTTGGATTTTTGAGGAAAAGCAATGACCATTTCCCTAATTATGGGCCTTGTTTTTGTGGGGCTTTGGAGCCAGGAACCCGGGGAGTTGATCTTCACCCCCGAGCACGGTTGGGAGGAACGCGCCCCCGCCGAAAAAGGCACCTTTGACTATGATTTTTACCGGGCCCGCGACCTTTATGATAAAGGGAATTTTCGGTCCGCTCTTAATATTTTTCGCCGCTTGGCCCGGCGCACCAAGGAACCTACTGAAGCGGCGCGGGCGCTCTTCTGGCAGGGGGAGAGTCTCTTGGCTATGGGACGCCCCACTAAAGCATTAGATTTACATAAGAAAATTGCCCGGGAATATCCCGGCGTCATTTCGCAAGCGGAAATGGAAGCGCAAGAATACAGAATTGCTTTGAGCCTGGCTCGGGGTAAAGAAAGACGCCGCCTGGTGCGCCCTTTTTATTCTCCTCGAAAAAAGGGCCTGGTTATGCTGGAAGAGATGGCCGGCCGAGGGCCTTCGGCTCCTTTCGGCGATGATGCCCAGATGGCTTTGCTTGAGTATTACATAGATAAGGAGGAACCTCTTGAGGCAGAACTCGCCTTTGAAAAACTAAAAGAGGTTTATCCCGGAAGCGAACTTATGCCTTTGGCCAGATTCCAGAAGATTAATCTTCTTCTGCAAGAATTGCGGGGGCCGGCCTATGATATAAGTCTTCTCAACCAGGCCGAAAGTGAGGCCCAGAGGCTCTCCCGCGACCCCAGAGGACGCGCCTTTGCTCAGAAAATAGAGCAGATGCTAAAGGACATAAGTGAGATACGGGCCGAGCGAGATTACCAGACTGCTCAGTTTTATCTGCGACGGGGAAAATTGGAAGCGGCCCGGATTTATCTGGAGAAAGTCTTGAATGAGGCCCCGGGGACGAGTTGGGCTGACCGCGCCCAGACCCAGCTGCAGGTCATCGAAAGGCCCTGAGAAAGGAGCCGCAATATCAAAAGACTGCTTTTTCTTTCCTTAATTTTTTTGCTGGCCGGCTGCGGATATTCCAACATCGCTTTAATTCCTACGGATATCAACACCGTGGCCGTGGGCATTTTCCAGAATGATACTTTCTACCGCGGCCTTGAATTCGAACTTACCCGCGCCCTGGTGCAAGAGATAGAGAGGCGCACCCATCTTAAGGTCGTGGAAAGAGAGCGCGCGGATACCCTGCTTACAGGCACCATTACCGAGGTTTATGAGCGGGTCCTGGTGGAGGATCAGGCCGACCAACCTACGGAAAAGCAGATAACCATCGTGATAAATTTTCGCTGGGAGGACTTGCGTTCTGGAGAAGTGATTGTATCGCGCAATAATTTCCGTCAGACCGCCGAATATATCATCCCTGCGGGTGAGACCTTGATTACCGCTCGCAGTGAGGCCTTTGCTGATGTGGCTGAGCGTATAGTGGAGCAGATGGAAGGCGGCTGGTAGTAATTATCCGCAGGCTGGCTCGTCCCCGAAGGCAAGCATCTGGCATCTTTCGCAGTTGGGGACAGCCAGACTACGGAATTTGTGAGGTGAGAAGCTATGTCCGAAAACAGAAAAAGGGATGAACCAGAAAGAAAGCCACCCCGCGGCCGCCTTCCGGCACAGCCGCCCCGGGGCATCATTATCTTGATGGTCTTCCTGGGCGCCTTGGCCCTTCTTTATTACCTGCACAGACTCCCCTGGCAGGGCCAGGTAGAAGAAATATCCCTGGACGAGTTTAAGAACTTACTGCAAAACGGGCAAATCAAAAGCCTGGTCATAAGGGAAACAAATTTTGTAGGCGAATATATGCCCGGGGTAAGGGCCAAGGCCGCCAAGTTCAAACTCAGCGTCCCTCAGGATTTGGTGGCCAAGTACGCAGACCAGGCAACCGAAGGCGGGGTTCGCGTAGAGGATAAACCGCCCAATCGTTTCCTGGGGGCCATACTTTTCTATGTCTTCATACTGGGGCTGCTGCTTCTTTTATTCTATTTCCTGTTTGTCCGTCAGATGCGTTCTGCCGGTGGCGGAAGTGTGCTTTCCTTTGGCAAAAGCCGTGCACGGCTGGTTACCAAGGAGCGCGCCAAGGTCACCTTCAACGATGTCGCGGGGATAGAGGAAGCCAAAGAAGAGGTGAGAGAGATAATTGAGTTTCTCAAAAGCCCCGGCAAGTTCCGTAAACTTGGCGGGCGCATCCCACGGGGCGTGCTCCTCATCGGCGCTCCGGGAACCGGAAAAACACTTCTGGCCAAAGCCATCGCAGGCGAAGCCGGCGTTCCCTTCTTCTCCATTTCCGGCTCGGATTTTGTGGAGATGTTTGTGGGCGTAGGGGCCTCGCGGGTGCGCGACCTTTTCCGTCAGGCTCGCGAAAGCTCCCCTTGCCTCATATTCCTGGACGAGATAGATGCTGTGGGGAGAAGCCGCGGCCACGGTTGGGGCGGCGGTCACGATGAGCGCGAGCAGACCCTCAATGCCATTTTGGTGGAGATGGACGGCTTTGAGTCCGACGAGAATGTCATCGTTATCGCGGCCACCAACCGTCCGGACATCCTGGACTCGGCCCTGCGTCGCCCCGGCCGTTTCGACCGTGAGGTGGTGGTGGATATGCCTGA
>LIZR01000098.1 GCA_001302825.1 Planctomycetes bacterium DG_23
GTATAGAGCATCGTGGGGCCGGGAGAAGGGCCATCCTGTGCCGTACGAGTTGGATTGACATATCCCTCGATAACTATAGAGGCCTCCACCGGCACCACCAAGTCGATGGTCTTGCATTTGGTCACTACGCCGACTTCACCTGTAACGGCTTCAAAAAGTTCAAATTCCCACCAGCCTGAATGGGGATACGAGTAGCAGCCGACCAGTTCCCAGGCCGGATGGGTTCCAATCACAATGGCCTGAGGCATCTTGGTTCCAGCCGTGCGGTGTTTGGCAAGAATCCGATTTGCTGTCGCCGTCACAAAGGACGCTACCATCTCGTTACGACTGAGCACCCCGCACCGGGGAAACATCTGATTATATTCGCCCGTTTCCGGGTCTTGGTGGACGACAAAAGAGGTGCTGTATGGGTAGGGGTCTTTGGCGGTATGACGCACGATGGGAATTTTGCCCAAATCCACATCATCGCCCAGAAAGACTTCTTCCTGACAAGGGCCGCCATCGGATTCTTCAAGCGGATGCGGCCCCCTCCGCAGCACTTCCGCCAGGCATTTTACCACCTCCGACGGCTCACAGCCCAACACCCGCGCTTGCACCTTGCGATTACAGAAAAGATTGTCTACCAGGCGGAAGCCGGGATAGCCTTCAATGTTCTCAAAGACCACCGTCTCATCGGCCTGGGCAGTTAAGGCCCCCACATCGTCAAGCTCTACCGGCCTCCTGATATGTATGTGCTCATCTTTGTGTTTCTCAAGAAAGGAATTTATACTGGTCATCGCTTCTCCCCCTATTCGAAATAAGGCTTTTCAAAAAAAAGGCCTGTTAGCGTTCCGAAAATATAAGATATGTGCATTTAAACAAGATGTCAACATATTTACATTATGGCCCAGTCTTCCTTGTTTGGAATAGGTTGCGAGATTGCTGAAAAGACACTCACAGAATCGAGCAAGAGAAAAAAGGAGCCAAAAGGCTTGACACTTCTTAGAGGAGTGATAATAATGTTATTTTTGCTTTTGAAATCTTTGGGGGAGGAACAAATGAATATTGGCAAAAAGATACGAGGAGCAAAAGGCGTGGATGTCAGTACCGCCAGGGGCTTTGCTGTCTATAACCTGGAAGATTTTGGAGGGGTGGGGGATGGAGCCACATTAAACACGAAGCCCATCAAGAAGGCCATTGAAGCAGCCACACAGGCTGGCGGAGGGACAGTATATGTTCCCCCCGGAGATTATCTGAGCGGCACCATTCGCCTGGCCGACAATGTAACGCTTTACCTGCCCGCCGGCGCCACCATCTGGGGCAGCAAGTCTCGCGAAGATTATGCCGAAGATGCTTCTCTTGTCTATGCCGAGGATGCTGTCAATATAGCCATAAGAGGGCAGGGCACCATTGACGGCAACGGCCCTTCCTTCTGGAAGTGGCAATATGGCCAATGGGTGGCCGGAGACTGGCGGCCTCAGCGGGTGATGCGGTTCGTGCGCTGCGAAAACCTGCTTCTGGAGGATTTTACCATTCGCAATAGCCCCGCCTGGACCATTCATCCCATAGACTGTGACCGTGTAGTAATGCGCGGCATATCCATAATCAACGGCATATACGAGGAGGACGGGCCGAATACGGACGGAATAAATCCTGACGGCTGCACCCGGGTGCGCATATCGGATTGTTATGTTCAGGCTGGCGATGACAGCATTGTGCTCAAGTGCACGAGAAGAAGCGCCAGGCGCGAGTGTCGCGATATAACAGTGACCAACTGCGTGCTTATCACCTCAGAGACAGCGCTCAAAATAGGCTCTGAGAGTTACGGTGAGTTTCGCAACATTACCTTCTCTAACTGTGTGGTGCGGGATGCCGGCTGCGGGGTGGGGCTATGGATGCGGGATGGCGGGCTTATTGATGGATGGGTAGTAAGCAATATCTCTATGACCCTGCCGGATAGCGGTGTCCCTATCTATATGTGGTGTTATCCGAGAGTGGAAGGAACGCAGGCGGGGACGGTCAAAAATGTGATCATCCGGGATGTCACTGCTATGGGAGACGGCGGAATTTTTATGAGCGGCAGGAAGGAAGAACATCTCCAAGGCATTACCCTGGATAATATCCGTATATTTATGCGCGGAAAAGGAAAGGAGAAGTTTCACGAAAATCCGCCTTATCCCTTCCAACTCTGGGGGCACAAACGCGCCCCTTACGACATCTTCTGCCGATATGTGGACGACCTCAAACTGCGCAACATTCAACTCACCTGGAATAGCCCGGAGAATCCAGAGTGGGCGAGCGCCATACGCTGCTGGCATATAAAAGAACTGGAAATAGCAGGTTTCGTCGGTCGGCAGTCGCTGGGCTCGGGTGCTGCAAGCATCTGGCTAAAGGATGTCCAAGGTGCGTTCATTCACTCCTGCCGCGCCCTGGAGAACACCGGCACCTTTTTGAAAGCGGATGACGGGACGAAAGATGTTACGCTGATGAATAATGAACTCAGTCGGGCACAGAAGACACTCGAACTTGCGCCCGGTGTTGAAGCCGAGGAAGTCTTCGAATCCAGTAATCGTTTGCCCAGGGAGTAACACCTCTCAATAGCCAGTTTGTTGATCGTTCCCGCAAGGACGGCAAATTGCGTATCTTCTTATCCTTGCAGCGAGACTACTGTCTCCCTTCGAAGAGCCCCTTCAGAAGATTCACGGCAGATTCAACCATTGCCTCACCCGTACGGGGTGCCACTTTTGCTGAGCGGGCCAGCCAGGTTTCATAACCGCCCTGCTGGAAGGCGGCCTCAGTGGGTACATAGCCGATATAATCGTTCGCCAGTTCCACGACCAGGGTGGTGGCCGCAGGCGAGCGTGCCTTGAGGTCAAGTCCCAATTGGCAAAATATTTCCCCGGGCCAGGCCACCAGGGCCAGGTCTCCTATGCGCATCGCCTGCACCTGCACGGATATTTCCTTCGGCTCTTCTGCGACCAGCAACCGTTCCTGTGCATACACCCGTTCGCGCTCGTTCTCAAAGTCGCCTTCAGCAAGCATCTTGCGGTCCCGGGCAAGTTGTTCGGCCGAGGGGTGGCGCACTTTGGCCTTAATGAAATCGTTGGCAACCGCCAGGGTGCACTCGTGCGTAAATGACATCGGGGAAATGGTTTTCACCGCCTCGGCCGCAATCATAGTGGCCACTTTCATCATCTGCTCGTAGGGTTTTTGGGGGAGAGACTTTTCATACACATTAATGTTATTCACATCGCCCGAGCAGCCATTGGCCATAATGGCCACGAAATCCTGACCCAGCATACGCTGGATGATGCGGCCGAACTCACCGAAATAATCTGCGGAGACGGAAAGGTTATCGCCCCCGCCCACATAATGAAGCGCATAATTGGCGAAGACGGCGATAATCTGCTTTGTTCCTACTTGCCGCAGGCAAAGAACGCAGAGTTCCGGGTCAGTGGGCCCGACAGGCTCTACTATATCCGGGTTGAGCCGGCCCGGGTTCATTTGCACGGTGCCATCTTTCATCAGGTAGCGTCGATTGAAAACGCAGTGGGGTTCCGAGCCCGAACCGAAGCCCAGTTCCGCATCCGAGAGCCGTCTCAGCGCAAGCTGCACGCTATCAGCAATCCTGGGCACTGCAAAATCCCAGTACTCTTCAACCTGCAGCGTGCCCAGAAGTCCCGTGGTCGCGGGACCCGTATGCGTGTGCGTGCAACTTATCATCACATTTTCTGGCGGAATACCGCAGCATTCGTGTATGAGCGCCTTCACCTGGTCCAGATACTCACGCGGCGCACAAATAAGGTCGCAGACCACAAGCGCTAAACGAGTGCCGCTGCTTTCCATCACTACCGCCTTGGCAGTCAATTCATCGTGAATGTCAACTGACCTCCGGTCGTGGAAATATCCTGCCAGCGAAGAGCCTAAAGGCGGCGTAATCATTGAAGTTCCGGCGCCTGCCTTGAGCACCCCTTCCATATTGTTTCCTCCCTTGTCGCTCTTTCAGAGTAGTTTACCTCACTGCACAATTCTAAGCGTAAAGCGGTCGTCGCGTAAGATGCTTTCAGCGTCTTTCAGGATGGCCTCAAAATCTCGTCGGGCATCGAAATATCGCCCGGTCAGCGCGTCTGCCTCGCCGCTGACCAGATTTACCGCCAACTGGGCGACGAGAGCCGCCGGGGCGTCACGGCCTTCTTCAAAGATGCTGCTGAAAGTCGGTCGCCACTTCCTGCCTTCCGGGCTTTCCATAATAAATTTGGTCATAGCGGTCAGGACCGGACCCGGCTGCATAGCGAAGACTTTCACTCCGAAGGGTGCGGCTTCCCTGGCCAGCCCTTCGGTCAGTCGCATAACCCCGGTCTTTGAACAAGCATAGCCAGTAGTGTAGGCATGAGGGTCTCCCACGCCGCCGCCCACCATATTGAGAATGTAGCCGAATTTGCGTTCAATCATATCCTTGATAACGGCCCGGCAGCAAACAAAAGTCCCATAGAGATTGACCGTAACATCCCGAAACCATCTCTCCGGGGCCACCTCCCAGACCGGGCCGATGGCAGAAAGACTGCCTGCACAATTGACCAGAATATCTACAGGGCCGAGTTTTTCTTTGACCCGGCCAGCCATTTCTTCCACTTGAGAGGCTACAGTAACATCCGCGGGAACGGGCAGCACCATAGCCCCACCTTTTTCCATATCCCTGGCGGTCTCCTGCAGCGTATCCTTCAGCAGGTCAACAATAGCCACCTGGGCTCCTCTTTCTGCGTAGGCCTCGGCAATAGCGCGCCCCAGGCCTCGGGCCCCGCCGGTGACGATGGCCACGGCTCCTTTCAGTTGCATTTGGGCTCCTTTCTTGCTTATGAAGAACACTCAAAAAATTATACGAATCTCTAAAGTCTCTCGCCACCAAAATATTGTTCAAATGGGCTACAGAGTGTATCATCTTCTAATGAAGGCTGGCGTATGTGCCTGTGAGTCAACCGTCAGACCGCGGAGATTTGGGCCCCGATTCACCCTTGACCATATGCACGATTTGATATATTTTTTACAGTCAAATGCGCTCATCATAAGGCGGGCGGCCGCAGTGAGCAACGTCTCTCTTATGCACGGCTGAACTGAGGGAGTGAAGAGATGGGCATTAAATTTTCGACTGATTTTCCAGGAGGAAATGGATTATGCCTGGGTATTCGTGAGGGAGATGCTCAGGAGCCGGTAGCGGTGCGTTTTGCCGCAGAACCCAAGAATTGTCCCATTGCTTTGTGGTTTCACTTTCGCCTTGGCGGGCTTGATGGAAGGGCTGTGCGCTTAATTTTGGCGAATCCAGAGCAGACACTGGGGGGATCTGATTGGTCTGAAAATAAGGCGGTTTATCGCACGCCGGAAAGAAAGTGGCGGCGGACCGAAAAACCTGCGGCCATCACTACTCCTGGCGGGAGAACGGAATGGGCCTTTGACCTTCCTGAGACCCAAGACGCAGTCGAGTTTGCTTTTTGCTTCCCTTATCAAGTGAACGACTTTAAGGCCACACTTTCTCAAATCGCTGACTCTTTTCACACCGAGGAAATAGGTATATCCCCCCACGGCCGCAGGCTCCTGAGAGTGCGAAATCAGGGTAAGGTGTCCGACCTCCCTGGTGTATACCTTACTGCAAGACACCACGCCGGCGAAACCCCGGGGAGTTGGGTATTGGATGGGCTTCTCGGCTATGTGGCTCGTTCGCCCCAGTTGAGAGATGCCGCCCGCTGGTGGGCGGTGCCTTTCGTTAGTATAGACGATGTGGGGGAAGGTTCCTACGGCAAGGACCCCTGGCCCTGGGACATCAATCGGGCCTATAGTTATGCCGGTTTGAGGCGTGTGGAGGCGAGGGCTGTGGCCTCCGATGTCCGAAGATGGGCGAAAGAGTGTAAGCCGCTGGTTTACATAGACCTCCACGCTCCCACCCACAGAGAGAGACAAAACTATGTTCCCATTCCTTCGGCAGACGAAGAAGTTTTTGAGCAAAGCCCGGGGGCAAAACCTTTTGCTGAAATGTACCTTGCACAAATGCCCGAAGCCATTCGTTCAAGTTCCGCCTGGAAAGACACATCGGGGTGGGTTACGCGATACGAAGGCCTCAGTTCCTGTGGCTGGGTAAGAAAAGAATTAAACATTGATGCCTTTACTATTGAGACCAGTTACCAGGGTAACGAAAAGGTGGACTACACTATTGCCAACTACCAGCGTATGGGCAGGGCCCTGGCAGAAACCATTGCCCAGTGGTGTCGGAACAAAAGCTCACGGTAACGGGCCAAAAAGTCCGGTGCCTCCTACCCTGTAGCAATCTCAGTTCAGTAATGCCGGGATACTTCCCTTGACATTGCGGCCTGTATAATATAAAATTTCGCCTCAGTGAACTGCATCAGGGGAAATATTTATGAGCATAATTACATCGCTACTAAAGTCTAAGGGCCGCGCGGCGGCCCTTAAGGCCGAAGAGGAGCAGCAAATCGCCTCCGAACTCAAGCCCCTTTCAGGCCTCGAGGTCTATCCAAACTCCATTGTATCTCAGGATGGAGTAATATATTTCCTTGGCCGTAAGGAAATAGATAAAAACCTGGGCCTTCTATACCCTGTGGAATTGACCCCGCTTTTTCGTGATTTTTCTGGCGAGGAGGAAAGTGTTTCTATTGGCGAAAGTCAGATCAGCCTCAAAATATGTCCTACGGACCACCCTAATGCCCTTGTCTTGCGAAAGCACCTCACATTTACCGCGCCCGAGGTAGTTGGCGTGAAGCGTTCCGTAGGCCTTGGCGACCGTCTGGGGATTGCCACCCCCGGCCATATCCGAGCGGTGCGAGGGACCGGCGTCATACCCTTTTTTGCCCAGCAATCCATTCGCGAAATGACCCGCACCTCGCGCACACCCGATGAGGTGATGGCTGATGCCACCTGGGGGATATTCCAGGAAGGGTTCAAAGGCCGCTTCGGCTCCGATGCCGACCACCTTAAAACCATAGGGGATATGGACTCCTGCATCGCCGCCGGCTTCACTATGTTTACCATAGACCCCGGCGAATATGTGGATGACGAAGCCGATACCTGCCAGCCCAGCACTCTGAAAGAGAAATTTGAGTGCCTGCCCTGGAAGGTTTTGGAATCGTCAGCCGCTGACTGCAAGCGTGGATATGCAGGTAAGGTCTTCGCAGTAGCCAAAGACCTGCACCTTGAGTTCGCTCGGGAGGTGCTTTTTCGAGCGGCAGTGAAATATGGCCGGGCCGTGGCCCATACGGTGAAACTTTACCGCCATTTGGCTGAGACAATGGGCGAGCGGCCTTTTGAACTGGAGATGTCTGTGGACGAAACAGCCACCCCTACTTCCCTGGAGGAGCATTTTTTTGTGGCCGGCGAACTTAAACGGCTGGGTGTAAGGTGGGTAAGCCTCGCCCCCAGATTTGTGGGTGAATTTGAAAAGGCCGTGGACTATAAAGGAGACTTGACTGAGTTTGGGCGCACCTTCAAGGAACATTTGGCTATCGCCCGGCATTTCGGGCCTTACAAATTGAGTATTCATTCTGGCTCGGATAAATTCAGCATTTACGCCATAGCGGCTAAGGAGGCCGGCGAACTGGTGCACCTGAAGACTGCGGGGACAAGTTATCTGGAGGCGCTGCGTGTAATCGCTTCGGAAGATGCGCAATTATTTCGGGAGATTCTGGATTTTGCCTTCACCCGCTGGGAAGAAGACCGCGCCACCTA
>LIZR01000099.1 GCA_001302825.1 Planctomycetes bacterium DG_23
TTTTGCAATTTTCGCTTGACAAATGGACTTAATTCAATCTAAATAGAAGGCGTGTTTTCGGCCGACTTTGCTGCCTGTGGCTATCTGGCCGCAGTCTGTAGCGTCCTCACTGTCCGTACGGACCATTCTGCCCCGGCCGCCTGCGGCGGCTGAGGACGGCTATTATTCGTTACCCGGCAACTGCCGGGCAACGCTATATCTATTGGGGAAGGAGATAATGCCGTGAGAAGTAAGGAAAAGATGATGTTCGTTGGGTTTTTTTTAATGTTAATTGTTGGCCTTGGAGGCTGTGCCGCCGCCTATTTAGCGGGGGCGGGAGGTGCAGTGGGCGTGGCCTATCTCCGGGGAGAAGATAGAAGGGTCTTTGCCTATAATTTCGATGAGGTTTATGAGGCAACGCTTGCTGCTGTAACAGAAGACTTCCAACTGTCCATCTATGAGGAGCAAAGGGAGGCGGTCAGCGGAATCATAAAGGCCTCATTGATCAAGTCATAAAGGCCTCATTGATCAAGGGAACCAAGGTAAATGTGCAGGTCAAGTTCCTTTCTCCGGGAGCAACGGAGGTTAAGGTCCGGGTGGGCACTTTCGGAGACGAAGATTTCTCTAATATGCTCTTTTTCAAGATAGAAGACCGACTGCGCGGTATAGCACCTCTGCCGCCAAGGCCTTTCTAATGGTAATGGTCCTGGGTTACTCTGTGGCTTTGCAGTCAGGAAGGAGTTTTGTTTATGAGGCGCGAAAAGAAGTGGTTAATTCTTGCGGGCTTGCTTTTGAGTTTGGCCGGACTTCAAGGCTGCGCGTTGGTAGTGGGGGCGGCAGCCGGCGCGGCGGGTGTGGCCTATGTGAAGGGCGAAGCCGAGAAGACCTATGATGCCCCGGTTGAGCGCGTCTATAATGCCGCACTCACTGCGGTGAAAGATGACCTGGGCCTTATCGTTTATGAATCACATTTTGTAGGTTTGGAGGGAGAGATTAAGGCCCGCCGCCTGGACGACAAGAAGGTGGACATAGACCTGGAAGCCATCACGGAAAGAACCACCAAGGTGAAGATACGCGTAGGAACCTGGGGTGATGAGGAATATTCCAGGCTCATCTTCTCCAAGATAGACAAAAGACTTTAAGTTTGAACTGGAGCATTTTCAAAGCGTTTGACGGCGGCCTGGCTCTGAGGCAGTATATTACCGATGCAGCTTTTTCTCCGTGAGAACATTAATCATACGGGTAAAGAGTTTCTAATAAGACGCTTGCGCTAATGTGCGTTCCAATTCTTCAATGCGATGCCAAAGGCGCAAGATTAGTCTTCGAGTACCCCAAGCGTCCAAAAGGTGAACTGCCATCCACACCGCCACCCCTATATAGATTACTGCGTGAAGTAGGCTATTGAAGATGATTACCTCATATCCCTCATATGTTCGAAAGGGTGATGCAGGGGACCAGTCTAATTCCAAGACTTCGTTCACGGAAGTCTCGAAGGCCTGGGCGGTCAAGCGCATAACATATATATGCACACCTGCTCCTATTAGCAAGAGGCAGATGAGAAAAATAAACAACGGGATGATCCATTTCCAGTATTTTTGCATTCTCTTAATCGCTTTCCTATCTTTTTCAGTAATCATTTTATTCCTCCCTTAAAGAAGAGTTAAGGAGATGAGGAGATAGGTAAAAGGTGTCTTATGTCTTAAGGCCGTCCTGACAGGTTATTAAATCTATAGCCTCAGTGTGGGCGTGGGAGACGCTGACCAACCTCCCGCACCTTGCCGTGTGGCTCTCTGGCTATGGCAACAAAGTGTTTCTTGAAATATTCGGTTATGGCTTTCTCGAGATATGGAGCGAGAAGGACGGAAGTGTAGTGGCCAGTGGGTAGATAGATAACCTCCGGGCCTCCCATCTTGGAATGAAGTTCCCGGCCATACCTTATGGGGACTTTATTATCCAAAAGGGCCAGTATCATAAGCACACGCCGGGCATCAACAAAAGGAGCAAGGGCGCCGGGGTCGCTTTTAAGGGCCTGAGCAAAATGCTGGGTAAGCTCCTTATTAGAGACTCTTTCTTCCTGCTTGCGCTTCTTTCTGTACGCCTGGACCTGTCGTTGCCGGCTATCGTGAAACACCCCGGCCAAATTGGCTCCGGCCAGGGCCACTACATTGGCCATCAGTCTTTTCTCCGCGGCCAGGAGCACGGAAAGCCTTATCCCCCCCAGGCTCACGCCTATAGCCCCTATCCTTTTTGCGTCGACAAAGGGGCAGCTTTCAAGCCAATCAATGACCTTGGATACCTCTATGGCCCCTTCACGCAGGAACTTTTCCATATCTTGCACCGACCGGCTCGGCTGAAATATATCCGCTGATAAATGCAGATAAACAGTGGCTATCCCTTCTACAGCAAAAGTCCTGGCCAGCCGCCGGGTAAGGCGATATTCCCCGCCCAGAACAGGCAGGATGATTACCGCCGGCCACCTCCTGCCGTCACGCTCGGCCTTGGGGCAAAAGAGGCTGAGGCGGACTTTATATTCCTGCCCAAAGTAAAAGGCTGAGGTGGAAAATTTGACCAGATATTCCAAAAGGTCCGTAGTTTTTTCGACTAACCGTTGCCGGGCCTTGATGGGGCGCCGCACATAGGAGAAACGCTCGGCAATTTCCGAGGGAAGCGGAGGAGGTTCCTCATAATTACTGTCCAAATCATAACGCACATAATCAGAAAGTAGAAGGCTCATAAAATTCGCTCCAACAAAAATCCCTATCGAATCTTAGGCCTCTGACAACAATAAAAATGAAATTATAAACCCCGCCAAAACAAAAGCAACCAAAAAACAGCCAAAAGGAAAATTTTTCTGTGAAACTGGTTTGTTTTAGGCCAGCCTCTGCAAGCCGGCCTCGCCCCATACTAAAGTGCATTAGTCAATCTCCAAGGCAGGCTAATCAGTGCTCAGCCCATACGGCGGTGGTAGGCATACCATTCCAACATTACCACCAAAAGGGCCAAAAGCGCAAACCAGGGCCAGATTTCCCGGTTGACCCTGGTCACGGTGGTTCCCGCCTCAACCACTTCCCCACCCAGGTAAATATTACCCCGAGGCCGTATGTCCGATTCGGCCTGTTCAAGGAGGCTCACGGCGAATTCTCTAACTCCCCCGCCCGATTCCACCCGATAAAACCCCACTTCCCCGGTTTGGTTAAAGAAGATGGTAGAGCCATCATCCGGAAACTGATATTCGGTCCTTGAAGGAGAGGTTATGGTAATAAACTTGCTTCGCCCGGTGGAGCGGATAGGGATGGCCTGGCCGGCCTTGACCTTGGCCGGAAAATCCACAAAAGCCGCCCTCGCCTCTTCCTTTAAATTGGCGAAAAATACGATAAATGAGGACCTAAGTGGCCAGTCGGATTCCAGAATATTAAAGGCAATCACCAGGTGTTCCGCCTCACCATAAGGCACTAAGGCCATCAGCGGCTCGCCCGCAGCACTTTCCACCAGGACCTTTACCTGCGGGGGTAACTCAAGACGGCCGGCCCGGGCGATATGCACATCGGCGAAACTGACAAAGCGAAGTATCCTCTCCTCCCGGCGCCAACTGGCGATGGTGGGGTCCTCAATTGTTCCTATGGTTTGAATAGGTCCTATATTTCGTCGGGGGGCGATGAAGACACTTCGCTCCGGGGGCATCTCCTCAGGGGTCCAGGAATCGAAGACAATTAAATCATAACGACCAGCGGGGCGATATTCCGAAGGGGTTATTTGAGTAAGTTTTACCAGGGGGTCAAGCGTCAGAACCTTCTGAAGAAAAGGATTACCCTCGGTCACCAAGAGCACGGCCAATTCCTTGGGCGGGCTTAAGATGGCGTAGGCCTCATTATCCACATCCAGGGCATCCACATCTTCAACGGCCAGTATGATGCGCTCGCTAATGGTTTTTTCCAACTCCAGGGAAAAGATGACGGATTGGGCCTCTCCCGGCGCCAGGTTGATTTCCCGAGCGTCTATCACCTTGCCGGGCTTTTCCAGACTGAGGCTGAGGATAAAGGATTTTGCCTCCAGAGAGAAATTTTTGACCGTGGTGAAGACCTGATAAGCCCCGGCGAGCGCAGGTATACGCCTTACATCCAGGGCTACGATGGCCACATTATCTGCGGTTTTTCCCAGAGAAGTGAACTCCACCCTGCCCTTGAGCTCCGTTTTTAGAACCAAATCCTCGATGGCACCATCACTTAGAAGATGGATGACACCGCCCGGCTTATCTTTTATGGTGGATTGTGCCAACACCAGTGCCTCGGAGAGGTTCGTAGGTTCGGCTGAGGCCTCTAAGGCCGTAATAGTGGAGGCGAGGAGGTTCTTATCCGAGGTGAAGGCGCGACGCTGTAGGGCGCGTGAGCCCACCTGGATAATCATCATCTCATCCTCTCCCTTGGCGCCCATATTCTTGACCAGTTCCAGGGCTTCGCTTCGAGCCCGGGAAAAGCGCCTTCCCTCTTCTTCCTCGCTCAGCATACTGGCCGAACAGTCCAGAATGAGCACGATGGAACGGCCCTTCCGCGCTTGGGCCTTAATAAGAATACGAAGAAGAGCCCCCACCAAAAGGGCCAGGATAAGGAGCTGCAGGATAAGGAGAAGATTTCTGCGCAGTTTCTGAAAAGGGGTGTTAGCGCGAATGTCCTGCAGGACCTGGGACCAGAGCAGGGTGCTGGAGATGGGCCTTTCCTTGCGCCTCATCTTCAGCATATAGAGCAGGACTATGGGCACGGCAAATAAGAGAAACCACAGAGCCGGCGAATTCATAATAGACATCTTCACTTCCCCCGACCGGCCTTTATCTCCTCGGGTATTTTACTAAAAAACTCTTCTTTCTACAAGAAAAAAAGTATCTAAGCGGGTGAGACACCTTTCCCCAGACCTATTTGCCGTGGCCCATAGGCCCGCCCTTGACACCAACTGCTCATACATTTAGAATGTGCCTAACGCTTCTTTGGATAAGGAAAACCTATGGGTAAATTGTCCTGGTCGCGACGGGCCCGAGGCCTGCTGGCTTCTTGCCGCTCTCAAACAGAAGCAAATCAAGCAAAAGGCATCTCCTATGGGGCAGTAGCTGCGCTGCTCTGGAGCACCGTCTTCGTGGTGGCAAGATTCATCCTGCGGCAAGGGGAAGTCCATCCTCTGGCTTTAGTTTTTTTGCGCTTTTTCATCGCCAGTATATTCCTCGTTTTCTTAGCCCTGATTTTGCCAAAATCACATCTGAAGAGAATTCAGCGTGCGGACCTCGGCCGGTTCTTATTACTCTCTCTGGTGGGGATAGTGGGGATGGGCTCGCTTGGATTTTTGGCTACCAAATTCGTCTCCGCCATAGATGTGACGCTTCTGGTTAACGCCAATCCTATATTTATTGCGCTTCTGGCCTCATTTCTGGGCGAGAAGATTACCACCCGCAAGGTCATAGGGATAATTCTGGGGTTCTGGGGATGTTTTTGGATACTGAAAGGCGGGCTTCCTCAGTGGAGCCTGGGCGAAAGAGCCCTGCTGGGTCATATCCTGGCCATTTCCTCAGGGTTTTGCTGGGCGCTCTATACGGTGATGGGAAAGGAGATGGTGCGAAAATATGGAGGTTTTTATGCAAATGGCCTGGCTATAATTATGGGCACGGCGATCCTTTTTCTTTTGGTGTTAAGTTTGCGCATCCCTTTTAATCTGACTTCTCAGCACTTCGGCCTTATCCTGTATCTGGGCTTGCTTCCGACTGCTGTTGCCTTTGGCCTCTGGTATAAGGCCCTGGGCCAAATCGGTGCAGTCCGCTTAGGCCCTCTGCAGTATCTCGCACCCGTGGCCAGCGCACTTCAGGCCTATTTTTTCCTTGGCGAGGCCATTACCATCGCCTATCTGATTGGTCTGGGCTTGGTATTCTTAGGGATATACTGGGCCACAGGTAGCCGGTAGGTGGGCGACGAGTGAAGAGAAAAAGTCACTTTGGAAAAATTTTTCTTTGACATTTTGGCCAAAGTGTTGTATATTGTAGGTGTCCAGACCATCTCGGTTTCACTGATGTAGCAAGAATGTCCAGATTGCTCCTTTGTGGGGCTTTTCGTTCAGGTGTCATCCTCAGGAGCGAGGCGTGAAGGCCTACAATTTTAAGCCGCTGCGCATCCTTAAAACGCAACTACTTTATGCACCGGAAAGTTTGCGCAAAGAACAAGTTTCTCATCTGGAAGATTTCATAGTCGATATCAAACCCAATGAAACATATGCCTACGAGTATATATGTGTGCGCATCACTGGATATAAACCGGAAAAGCCCAAGGGGGCAAGATTTCCAGGTGAACCGCTACGGGAGGACCTCGTAAAGCTCCTGGATGACTTAAGCCGCAGCCTGCGGATGGGGCCAGATGAAGTGGAAGAGGAAGTTGTTGATTTGAAACAAGTGACCACACGTTACCGGGTCTCGGCCAAAACCATTGCCCGCTGGAGGCAGGAAGGTCTGGCAGCAAGAAGGCTCCTCTATCCGGATGGGGCCTGGCGTATAGGCTTTCGCCGCTCAGTTCTGGAGCATTTCGCTAAGGCCCATCCTGAGAAAGTGAAAAGGAGCGCTGAGTTCTCCCGCATAACCGAGGAAGAAAAGGAAAGGATTTTCCGCAGGGTAATAGAACTTGCCCAAGAGAGTGGCTTTAACTTTTCAAAATGTGCCTCTTTGGTGGCCAAGGAATTTGGCCGTTCGCCGCAGACCATAAGAAGCCTGCTCAAACGGCTACGGCAGGAAAATCCCCGCGCGGTCCTTATCCCTCGTCCGCGGCACATCCTTGCTGCCGGCGAACGCCAGGCCATCGTCGCTCGCTTCAATCAAGGCGCCCCTGTCTTAGAACTTGCCCGCCGCTACGGCAAAAACCGCTCCACTATTTACCGCATCATTTATCACAGCAAATTCGAGGCTATAGAGAAACGCAACCTGGACTATATTATGAGTCCGGATTTTGAAAACCCCAGGGCAACCTCGGAGATTATGAGAGATATAGCACAACTCCTGCAACATGAGGGGCGTCGTAGGTCAGAGGAGAAAGATGGCGCTACCTTGGCACAAGAGTCCGGAGGCGAAGGAAAAGCAAGGGCGGCTAAAACTTCTCATCTGGCTGCTTACTTTGAGGATTTGAAGGAAAGCGCACCACTTTCCAATGAGGAAGAGGTAATGCTTTTCCGGGCCTATAATTATTGCAAATATCGGGCGGCTAAGGCCAAGAAGGCCTCAAATCCTCACTCCCTTAAGCGCTCTCAACTCGCCGAGGCCGAAAAATTCCTGAAATGGGCCGATAGACTCTATGACCGAATTGTCAGCGCTAACTTGAGACTGGTAGTGACCATAGCCCGACGACATCTGCCTCCAGGGCGTAGCAGTTCCCGGCTGCTATCTGAACTTATCAGTGACGGAAACCTGGCGCTCTTGCGTGCAGTGGAGAAATTTGACTACTCCCGCCAACACAAATTCTCTACCTACGCCGGCTGGGCCATTGTGCGCCAATTCGCCCGCACTCTACCAGAAAAGGTTTACTCCCTGGACACCTTCAGCACCGGGGATGAGGAATTCTTGACCAGCCTCCAAGAAGAGGCCTCCTACAAGCCACTTCAGGAAAAAAGAAGAGAAGCCCCTACCACGGTCATCCTCGCTCCTCTGAGGTCGGCTTTAAGCAAACTACTGCGTCGGCTCACCGAGCGTGAGCGGAAAGTCATAGTCTCTCGCTTCGGCCTGAAAAGAGGCGAGGAACCCAAGACTCTGGAGGAAGTGGGGCTGTCCCAGGGTCTCACTAAAGAGCGGATCCGGCAGATAGAAAAAAAGGCCTTGGCCAAGATGCGTAAAGAGGCCGACACAGACCTGATAGAACTTATCCCTAAATAGTGCTCATCTCGTAGTCGGGTTCGTCGCTCCGCCCGATGCCAAGGCTGGGTTCCGCCAGAGGCGGACAGGCAGGAAGGACCCAGCCATACGCTGTATATTATGAAAGGAGGTGAAAGATGGCCAGGGCGTATTTGAAGATTTGCACGCAAGCGGGGAAGGAACGCCGGGTGGCCTCCACCCTTCGGCGGCTGCGAGGTGTTAAATGTGCCGACCTTACTGCTGGCGAACAGGATATCATCGT
>LIZR01000100.1 GCA_001302825.1 Planctomycetes bacterium DG_23
ATGAACAGGAACATTTGAAAGACGGGCAAAAACAGGATGAAAAGCACACTTCTCCACACCGCCAGGGCCTTACCCAGGACTATTTGCTTACCCGGCAGTGGTGTGGAAAGGAGCACATCCCAGGAGTTTCTTTCCTTTTCCGCGGTGAAGGATGCCGAGGAAAGAAAAATGGTGGCGATAAACACCATAGCCCCCTGGAAGTAAACCGGCCATAACCATATTTCCAATATGGAACCTGCCAGGCAAAGGAGCAGGGTGAGGAATTGGGAAAAGATGAGGAGCACCCAGACCCAAGAGGCCAAAGCTGAAACGAATGCGTTTGACATCTATCGTTTCGAAGAACTTATCCACATCCTGAAGGAATCTTTTCACCGTTACCCCGGGTCGCCAGAAAGACGCTACCGGCAGGAGCCTGACGGAAAGTGCCAGCGCCGCCCAGGAGAAAAGAAGACTGAGGAAAATGCTGAATATGCCGGAGGCAAGAGGGTCGGCGCCGCCAAAATCGTTAGTTAAACAACCTTCCAGATACACTAAGGGGTTCACATAGTAAAGGAAATCGGCCATAGAATAGGAATACCAGGGGGAACTCACTGCTTCCACCATCCAGGGAATGCCCACCATATACCCGAAGATTACGAGATATCCCCCGATGTTGGCACTATAGGCCTTCTGGAAGACGGTGGAGAAAAAGATGGAGACGGAAGCGGCAAAAATGGCCGCAGTGGCGATGAGGAAAAAGGCCGCCACAATCTGCCAGAGAGATACCCCGCCGAAGACCAGCGAGAGGCTCATTACCGGGATGCCGGCGAAAAGTAGCATCCCCAGCAGCGCCAGGCGACTGGTCAGTTTGCCCCGGATAATCTCTCCATAGGATAAGCCCGTGGCGAAAAGAAGCCCCAGGGTGCCCCGGTCCTTTTCCTCGGCGATAGTCCCGGCAGTGAGAGGTGGGGCAAGCAATAGAACCGCCGCGCACTGGACCAGGGCAAAGGTCTGAAATATCGCCACCCCCAGGTCGGATATTTGCGTAGGTCCATAACCCTGCCCTACCCAGATATAGGAAACAGCAATAACGATGGCAAAGAGCATTAAGAGGTAAACCCCGCGCAGGATAAAGGTCCTTTTGCGTCGGGTGAGCCTGCGAAGTTCATTTGCCAGAATGGGCCCAAAAATCCTCAAGATTTAATCCTCCGACACACCGCTCACGACCAACGACCTGAGACGGCCGACGTGGGACGAGCGACATTGCACTTGTTCTTATGTTTTAGTGGCCAGGCGGTCAAAACGCAGGATAGCAAACAGAAATAGCGAAAGCGCCGCCACCGCATAGGAGATAAGAAAAAGATAAACGCCCCACCAGGGTATCCAGGTATACCCGGGCTCATCTAATCTACCCAGGGCAGTCAACCAGTAAAGGGGGCTTGCCCCCCAGAGAACCTTACTTAAGCCTTCTTGCTCAAAGAAACCGGAAAGCCAGGGCAAAAGAAACGCCAGCCCCAGAAAACTCATAACTCCTGCCGCTAAAGCCCTGACCGACCGCTTGCTCCCCAGCGAAATCACCAATCCTAATGCCACCACAAAGGCGAATGTCGCCATAATCACACTCAAAATGCCTACGAACTCCCATCCGCTGAGAATCTGGGCCAGATACATAAGCCCCAAATGGAAGAAGGTGACCAGAAGGAACGGGGCGGCATCCTGGGCCGTGCCCAGGAACTTGGCCCAGACCAGGGATCTGCGGGAAACCGGTGTTACCAAAAGTGGCTCCCAGGAGTTCCTTTCCCTTTCTGTTACAAAGGCAAGCGAAGCCGAAAGTGCAGTAAAGACGAAGGTCAACAGGCAAAAAACTACCAGATAAATCGTCCCTACTATCTCCGCCGGGTCCAGGACTGCCTGTCCCTGGTAAGCAAGTATCAAAATGGAGTAAGAAATCTCACAGAGGGCGACCAGGCCGAAGGCGACGAGGACGAGGACTCTGAACCGGCTTGCGGGCCTGATATAAGTCTCACGCCAAAGCAGCGGATAGGCCTTGCTCTTGCGGAAACTGAATAGGCGGCGCGGCCTGCGGGGCACCAACGCTTTTCTTAGCCTGCCCCAGCGTTTGGAGGACTCTTTTTCCAAAAAGGAAATGCGGTGCAGCCGCCGCGAGGCCGCCCTTAAGAGCAGCACGGAGAGCAAAATGGGAAAGGCGATATTCCAGGATATTCCGAGCCACATCGTCCAATCGGCCCCGGCGCCCATTCCCCAACTAAACGCCGCACTCATTGCAAAAAGCGGATTTATGTAATTGAATATCTCGTGCAGCCCCAGGACCATAGGGAGAAACAGAAGGGGCAAGAGGACAACAGGTAAGAGGAAGAAATAAAAAAATAGGACGCCATAGGTGGCGATGGTAGCGGTGTGAGCCCGCTCTAAGAGGGTGGAAAAATAGACGGATATGGCACCGGCCAGAATCACGGTGGCCCCGGTCAAAAGAAAGACAATAGCAAGTTGAATCAAAGAGACCCCGCCGAAGACAAACGATATGCTCAAAAGGGGCAGGCTCGCCGCCACCAGCAGGGCCACATATAAAAGGCGGCTGGAGAATTTGCCCCACACTATTTCACGCGGACTTACGCGGGTAAGGAATAGAAGACCCAGGGTGCCTTCTTCCTTTTCTTTGGCGATGCTCCCGCTGGCCAAAGCCGGCGTGAGCATCAGAAGCATAATTATCTGAGTGAGGGCAAAATAGGTGAAAATGATGATGCCTATGGAAGACCGCATAAAGCTTGGACTTTTGGTTAGATTTTTGGCCGTGCTATAGACAACAAGAAAACATAGCCCTATGTAGACCATACGGATGATAAAGGTGCGCTTGCGTCGCACTACGGCTTTAAGTTCACCAGCCAGAATGGGGCCGAAAATCTTCAAGATGTAATCCTCCGACACATATCTTGTGACCGACAACCTGAGACGGCCGAGGTGGGATGTGCGACAGTACACTTGTTCTTATGCCACTATGCCTTTGGTGAGCGCCATAAATACCGTCTCCAAATCGGGCAGTTTCTCTCTATAAGAGACCAGGCTGAAGCCTTTAAGGGCAAGGTCTCTGGCCACGAAACCCACATCGTCGGTCCCTTCGGCAAGTTCCACCTGGAGCCGCTTATCCTCCAGAGTAACCGAAAGGACCTGCGGATGGTTCTGGAGGAGCTCTTGAGCCTTATCCGCGCCGTCTCTTAGTTCAATCTCCAGGGTGCGCTTGGGCTGAACCTTTTGCATTAAATCCTGCATCTTGCCCGAGTAAAGAAGCAGACCCTTTTCAATTATGCCGATTCTGTTGCAGAGTTGCTCCAGTTCGGAAAGGATGTGGGAGGAAATAAAGATGGTTTTGCCCATACGCGTGAGTTCCCGGAGAAGTTCGCGTATCTCTATGCGGGCCCGGGGGTCAAGGCCGGAGGCCGGCTCATCCAGAAGCAGCACCTTGGGGTCATTGATGAGCACGCGGGCTAAGGCCAGACGCTGCTTCATCCCCCTGGAGAGGCTTTCCACCATAGAATCCTGCTTCACCGTGAGGTCGGTGAGTTCCAGGATGTCCGCGATGAGGCGGCGGCGCTTGGATTCCCGGATGCGGTAGCAGGCGGCGAAGAATTCCAGATATTCATCCACGCGCATATCGCCGTAGACCCCGAAAAAATCAGGCATAAAGCCGATGATGGGCCGGACAAACTCTGCCTGAAAGGTGATGGAAAGACCCCTGATAGTGGCGTCGCCAAATGTGGGACGAAGCAGCGTGGCCAGCATCCTGAGTGTGGTGGTCTTGCCTGCGCCATTGGGGCCGATGAAGCCGAAGGTATCCCCCTCCTCTATCTTCAAATCGAGATGATTTACCGCCACCACATTCTTGAACACCTTGGTTAAACCTTTGGTCTCAATCATCTTGCACCTCGTGTTCGACAGCCCTACGGCTTATTCTACTGGAAATATGGCGCGCACCATCCCGTAATATTCCAAATCATAGTCCCAGTCCTTCACATTTACCGTGATAGGCGCATCTTCGGCTTCGGCGATGAATACGCTCAAGCCATTCGCCAGGGCCTCAGATAAATCAAGATAAGAGAGTCTGCCCGGCGTAATTTCTATGTCCTGATAGTCGGACGAACTTTCCTGAGCGATTTTTTCGGCCGCGGCCTTGAAGAAGGAAAGATGGACCAGGTCGCGGCGAGCCACCGGGGCCAATTCTTCAATCTCTTCAAGGCGGTAATAATGCCGTAACTGGGGCGCGTGCTCGAACATCCCCTTGAGCCAGGAAGTCAGGCTTTCGCTTCTGGTTATGGCCTCAGGCAGAAGAATCTTCTCGCCTCTCTGGATTTTTTTTAGGTGGAAAACCTGGTCCCCCAAAACGAGCCGGGCATTTGACAAATCGGTGGAGAGATTATTGGTGATGCTTCCAGTCACGCCGGAAGGAGTTCTCGCAATTTTCCCCACAATCCCGGGAGAGTCTCCATCCACCCACCTTCCCGCGAAGGCCCTGGTCGACCAGATGCGTATGGGAAGCCTTTGAAGATAAATACCCTCATCCTGGGCGAAAATGCAGTGTTCGCTCAGTAGCAGGGGCCGAGCCCCCGGGCCCTGACTGAAATATTCGCTTAAAGATACCGGTGCAAATGCAGCGCTTGTTTTATTCAGCCCTATTTTGAAAGCGCTCGTTTTGGGCGAGAATATGCCGAAGAATGTATGGCCCGAGGCCGCACTCTTTTCGCCGTCCACATCCACGAGACTCACCAGGCGCACCCTCATCTTCCCGCCGCGTACCCAGTAGGCGGCCCCGAACACGGCCACCGCAAAAATCACCGCATAGAGAAAGAAGGTGACCCAGGTCCAGTGAAGCCGCCGCAGTTTCTTAAGCAGAAAATAGTCCCCCGGCCCAATCACCAGAAGATAAATAATAATGAGTATGCTCACCCCTTTTAAGGAGATGGCCGGAGTGGAGAAAATTCCGCCGGCGGCATCAAGGATACTGGCGGAAATATTCCACTCCTCGTAGGAACTGCGGGAAGTGCTTTCAACCTCTTCGGCCAAATCTATCTGCAGGGTCTTAAGAATTTGCTCCCAGAAATCTCTTAGGCCGCCCCAGTGGGAAAATGTGGCCTCGCTCAGGTCCGGGGCGAGATAAATGCATCGCCCCATTCCGGCGCGGCCGATGACCAAAAGGGGATTTTCGTGAGCCGAGGCCAGCATCCGGCCCTGGCGGCCCTTCGGATGCTGAGCATCCTCAGGATGCGAAGCGCCGCTACGGGCGCGTCGTATGGGGCGCAAGTTTGCCCGGGGGATGGCCAATCCCCGCTCACGCGTGAGTTCACTCGCCTGGCCCCGCCGGGCAAAGGCGGCAAGTTCGGAAAAATCAGTCTCTTCCACGCCGTCCAATATGCTGACCGGCAAGAGGTCATCCAGAAATGAGCCCTGCACCTCCTGCCAGTTGGGTCCGACGGAAAGGAGGAGTCTGCCGCCGGAAAAAACCCAGTTTTTGAGAGCGGTGCGCTGACGGGTGGTAAGGGATGAAAAATCCGGCCTTATCCAGACCAATAAGTCAAGGCCCTCATAGCCATACCAGTGGTCGGGTAAATCATCTGCATAGACAGCCCCGAGATGAAAGCGGGCCGTACGGCCCTGCCCAGAGGATGAAAGGAGGAGATTGAGCCCGGCTGTGCCCAGGTGGCCCACGCGGTCCTGGACAATGCCTACCAGAACCTCGCCCCTCTCCACAACCCTCATCATACCTTGTTCGGTGGCCTCTGGCCCTTTTTTGGAAACAAGCGATATTTCAAAGGTGCTCTTGAAGGTGCCGGGGCTGAGGTAGAAGAAAAGTCGCTTTTTGGCCCCTGTGGCCAGACTTACCCCGCGGGCATAGGATACCGGGTCCCCGGAGGCATCCTTGGTGACGATTTGAAGCACCCCACTTATCCCGGGACCCTTATTTTCCACGGTGACCGTAACCGGCGTCCAACAGTCTCTTTTCCCCAGGGCACTCCAGGGAACCCGCGCCTCAATCTTTATTTTTTCCTCCGCTCCCAGGAGCACCTCAGCCCATATGAGTAAAACAAGGCTCATAATGAGGATGGATGCGCAATTAATTTTTTGTGAAGTCATTTTCAGTCCCCTTATACGGAAAACACCGAACTCGAGCCCTGCCTGCCCAGACCCGACAGGTTTGAACAGGCGAACAGGTGAGCGAATCTTCCACCTTAGCCAGGTGTCGCAGGTCTGGAGGCCTTTCTTCATTCACCCGCTCGCCTTTCATCTGCTCACCTGCTCTATTTTTTTGCGCCTCCAGCGCGAAAAAATCGGGGCCAGATGTCATCTCCCGAAGGCTCGCGCAAAACCCAGTAGTCCGGGTCGAGGACAATCCTTTCCGGCTTAAAAGGAAGCGTGAAGGACAGCGGGGCGCTCCTTTCACCAAAGAAAATTTCTTTCCTCTCTTCAGCTCCTTGCCCATAAAAGGCCACCTCCAGTGAACCCGTGAAAATTTCGCCCAATTGCTCTATGATTAAAGAGATGTGGAACTTCTGGGGGGCGCCTTCGACCGCCTCCATCTTCACCTCGGAAATCTTATAGTGAGGAAAGCCTTTTTTCTCAAACCAATCCTCAAAGAACGAATCCAATTTCTTTTGCGAAACTTCTTCGGCTATGGACTTAAAGTCCGCAAGTGTAGCGTCTTTTAAGGCGTAGCCAGAGGCAAATTCCTTGAGCACCCGGAAGAAGGCCTCATCGCCCAGGAGGCCTCGAAGCGAGTGCAGGACGCGTGCGCCCTTGGCATAGACCACGGGCCTATACATTGGCGAATTTATATAGCAAGTTCCCAGGGGCTCGTCTTCCAGATAAAGGGTGGATTGGAAATAAAGATGCCCCATCTTCACCAGGTGCTGCATCATCCGCTCACGACCCAGAGTCTTTTCCACATAAAGGGCATCGGAGTAGGTGGCAAAGCCTTCGGAAAACCAGGGCGTATATCCTTTCTTCAAGGAAACGGGCACCAGGTTTCCCCACCACTGATGGGATATCTCGTGCGCCAGTAGGTTTGTGGGGACTTTTCCCATCCTGAGTAAAATGGAATTGAGGAAAACCAGAGTGGGTGGGGCCACACCGCCAATGCCCTGGGCACCAGAGGGAGCGCCCCTGGGGGCAGGGAGTTCTGTCTCAACGAGGGTGAGATTATCAAAGGGATATTCGCCGAATTTCTGGGAATAGAATTCCAGAATATCTTCAGCGGTTTTCAAGATTTGGTCGGCTATTGTAGCACTTTCGTTTGTGCAATAGATTGAAATTTCTTTTCCCCGCCAGGCGATGCTCTTTTTTGTGTAATTTCCGTAGGCAAAATAGATGCCGAAAACGGGGAGGATGGGCGAAAAGTAGCCCTCTTGGTCGAGTGTGCCGGGGACTACACCCACAAGACCATCAGGCCTGTCCGGCGTGTTGGGGAGGTGCAGCGAAACTCGCGCAGCGTGCAGGTCGCCGGTAAAATTTTGCGGATACCAAAAGGCCCCGCTGAGGCCGTAGCCTCCTTCGGGCCCTATTTTCAAGCGCTCGTCATCTCTTATTTGCCCGGAATACTGAAAGACCACTTCCAGCCCTTCGCCTTTACCTATTCTTTGCGGAAACCGGAGGCGAACCAGGCCGTCATCTTTATCAAAGGCAACCTTTTCCTCCCTCGACCCTGAGCCGTACGGGGAAGGACCCTTTACTTCTACTGCCTCCAGTTCAAGGGCTGGATGAAGTAGGAAGAGCAAAGCGTCTTTTTCTTG
>LIZR01000014.1 GCA_001302825.1 Planctomycetes bacterium DG_23
GCTTCTCATTTTCTTATTAAGGGCGGTGAGGCCGACGCCGTGCACCAGCAAAAGGTAATCGCCCGCTGCCACGGGGCCGCATTGGAACTCGCCCTGGGAAATTCTCCAGAACCACTTCTCTTTTCCATCTGCCGGGTCCGCGGCGATGAGGCGATTTCCGGCCGCGAAATAAAGGGTATCTTCGGTGAGTTCGGGTGAGTGGGTAATCCCGGCCATCCGCCCTTCGGCAAGTCTGGGCGCACCTTTCCAGAGTAGTTCTCCGGTGGCTATGTCAAAGGCATACATCCTGCGGTCGTAAGCACCCACGAAGGCCCTTCCTCCTCCTGCCACAAGTTGCCCCCAGACCTCGGCCTCAATATCGTAGGTCCACTTCGGCTGGCCGGTGTGGGCATCAAGGGCGTGAACGATTCCATCCCGCGGACTCGTGGCAAGAACGACGCCGTCTGCAAATACCAGGGATGCTTCCGTAAACTCGCTTTCGGTCGCATAGGTCCAGAGCAACTGCGGTGAAGGAGGCATTCTTGCGGGAGTCGGGGCCCCAGGGACTTCCTCTGCCGCAACCTGTGGCTCGGAAGGCCTGGCGCCTTCAACCGTTTGTGCGGGTGCGGTGACTTCTTTCTTCGCCACCGGCACAGGCGTTTTTTCGGGAGGCGCCTCTTTTTTTAAACGGTTATAATAGATAAGTATCCCGACAACCAGACCTATTATTACTATTAACGGCAGCAAAACGCTTTTCGGGACCGAAGGACCCGTGTCAAGTCCAGGCCGGCGGAGCATGGAAGGGCCTTTTCCTCCCGGGATGCGAAATTTCCTCCCGCAGGCCGGACAGGTGAGAACCTCCCCGGCTGCGCCATCCGGCACCTCCAGCCTCATACCGCAATCCCTATGAGGACAAGTGATATGCATCTTCGCTCTCCTTTTACTTTTCTATTCCTTTAGCCATCCTTTCCTTCATTCGCAAATTTGGTGAGCGCGGACCCGGGGCAGGGGAGGTTACCACATCTATGTCCGGCCGCGGCAATCGGCCGGCCACCGGTAGCATCTTTGCAAATTCATAATGCGGTTCAGTCTGATACCAATATGCCACGGAGGAATAATCATCGCTACGGTTATTGGCGTGTCCGTGTTCAATGGAAGCCCGCAGAGATTTATGAAAAATTACCGGCTCGGCCAGGTGGAAGCGATAGACGGTGATGCGTTCGTTGAAATTATGGGCTGTGCCCGGCTTATGGAAGGAAACCCCGTTATAGATGTAGGCGTTTTGCACTTGCATACCCCAGGCGTGGGAGAAGTAGTCTTCGGAACCGGTACCGTGAAGGTCCGGGGGCCATTTTTTGCCGTCTATCATAAACATATCGTCGCCCTCGCCCCACCAGCCGCCGCAGAGATTGTGCACCGAAAGCACCGTGCCCACATAGTGGCCGCGCCCGCGCGCCTCAAGGAAGAGATAATTTTCGGCGTCAGTGAGATTGGCAGCATCACTTACCGCCTCGCGGAACTTCTTTGACCACTGCCGCCCCCGGGCAAAAGACCACCACCCCTTACAAGGGTTCTCCCTTCGCCATTTGGCGTGAAAGCGGCCCTGATCCTCAGCCGTCTTATCCAGTTCATCATAGTCAACATAGTAGTAAAATGCGCGGACGGCGGTGTCACATTCGTTTATAACTTCAATTCTCGCCTTTGCGAAAGGCATAGGAAAATAAGAGTTCATAGCCGCACGATTTGCGCCCGACCTGGCGGACATATTGAGGACCGCAGAGGAGAAGGAATTTACCCGGGCATGCCCCACGCCGAAAAAGTCGCCTATGGGGGAATCTATGCTGGGCGAAGTCTCGCCATCCCAGTAAGCGCGCAGCAAAATCTTACGCAGATAAAATTCATCCTCGCAGGATATGGTGACCCAAATATGGCGGACAGTTCCGGGGCGGTTAATCTTGGCCATAGTTCGCGTTTCGCCCTTTTTGATGGTCAAGCGGTCGCGGTTTTTGCCGGTTCTATCCCAACTGGAAATGCGTTTGCTGCGGCCTTGTCTCAAAGTCGCCAAATTGCTCAGCATCCTTTTCTCCTTTCGTTTGAGCATCGAGCCTCAAAGGTTAACCATACTATTATCATCCTCAGGGTAATACTGCAAGCGAAATCGCAAAGAGCCTCGGATTTTGCAAAACTTTTTGGTTTTATCTTGATTTCTTCTCTTTCTTGTTATTAAATATTGGGTTTGGGACAAAATTTGGATTAAGGTGCGGGTAACTTATTTCTGAAGAATACTCTATGAAAAAGGGAGGTGGCAGGGATAAGTTTCTGCGAGGAGAGTAAACTCGGCCTCAACCGGCGGGGTATCAGCAAGGAAAATGTCAACGAATCCAAAGTTTCGCATAATGCATTCAAGAAGGGGAAATCTCGGCAAGTGGCTTTCGGCTTCAGGCGGAAATCAAACAGGTAGAAGAAGTGCGCTTCTGGTAGTTTTGTGTTTATGTATCTTCGTATCAGGGAGTGCGGGTTGCGCCTCTTTTAGAACCTCCACCGTGCAAAGCGAAAACCGCCGGCCCGGGAAAGTTTTTCTTATGCGCGGCCTTTTCAATGTCTTCAGCCTGGGTCTTGATACCTTGGCTCTCAGACTCCAGGCCAACGACATAGATGCCCGAGTGTGTTCTTATGGCAGTTGGTCTGTTCTGGCCCCTTACATCATCTATCTTCGTAAGGTGGAGGGAGACACTGAACCCATAATATTTCTGGGCCATTCAACAGGTGTGGATGATTTAGTCTGGGTGGCCAAGAGGCTGGAAGAAGAGGGTATCGAGGTTGATTTGCTTGTGTCCCTCGAGGATTTCCTTTCTCCGAAAGTGCCCCGGAATGTGAAGAGGGTATTTAATATTCATAAGAGGCCCTCGCATTTATTGGTGGAACCGCCAAAGCCCGGAAATAGCGGTGAGGTGGAGTTTATTGAATACGATTTAGCTGACCATAAGGACATTTTCCCGGATTTATGGTCAATCGACCACTTAGATATTGAGGAGCACGAGGCGGTGCACGAAGTGATTATGGAGGAGATTTGCCGCGTTCTGGCCATAGCCTCTGAGGAGCGTTTGGCAACCCCTTGAGCCGCCGGTTAAGATATACAAGGGCAATTGATTAGTGATTATGGGTAAATACGCGTAATGGACTGGTTCGCCTTCAACATTGTGGTTTTGGTGCTTTCATACTGGGGCGCAGTGATAGCCAGGGTTATCCGCTTCAGGAGAGAAGTGGGTGAATTTCCCGGGCTGATACCCAGGAGCAGGCTGGAGCAGGTTCTCTGGCCACTTTGGCTTCTGGTGATTGCTGCCTGGGTGGGGCAGCCAGTGGCTACCCTTTTTGGAAGCGCCACTTCTGGTTTTTTCAAGCCGCTGGCGGCGTTGGATCATTTGGCCCTGGATATCATCGGCAGCGCATTGGGCTGGTGTGCCCTGGGCTTGAGCCTCTGGTGTTGTAAATTCTTGGGCAAATCCTGGAGGATGGCCATAGATCCCGAAGAGAAGACAGCGCTGGTTACCTCAGGGCCTTATGCTCTGGTGCGTCACCCCATATATACCTTCCAGGGTCTTTTGATGATAGGCTCCTGGTTGGTCTTGCCGACCCCTTTTTTGCTTTTGGCGGCGATTGTTTTGGGGTTCTGTCACATGGTGAAGGTGGTGGATGAGGAGCACCACCTCCTCAGGATGCATAAAGAGGAATATGTTTGTTACTGCCGTAAAGTAGGATGTTTTTTCCCCAGGTTGTGGAAATCAAAATCAGATAAAAGAAAGAAGGGAAAACTTAATTTACAACAACGGATTATGCTTCAGTGGGGGAGAGTGTGGCCTTATAATGCCTGTCATTGTTTGACACTTTCAGGCAGGTCTGACCCGGAGAGACTTAAGCAAGCTTTGTACGAAGCGCTCACCACGGCAGGAATTTCGCAAGTAGTCGTAGACCCCGAACGCGGTAGATACGAATACCTGAAAGAGCCGCCGCTCATTTCCCTGGATATATTTTCTTGCAATTCTCAACCTGAAGTCATTTTGCCCCGTCTCATTCAAGAAGAACTTAATCGCCCTTTTCCAACTGCTCTCCATACTCCTATGCGCTTTTTCCTCCTGGATACTAATAATGATTCTCATTATTTGGGAATCACCTATAATCACTGGACTGCTGAAGACCGGGCATTAAGGCTGGTGCTCTGTCAGATATTGGCACACTACTATGACCTTAGTTTGGCAAGGAGGCCAGCACCGCTTTCTCTTTACCCCCCGGGATACTGGTCGCTATTTGGGCATCTTTGTACCGGGAAGGTTCTGGCACGGTTGCCTCTGGAAGTGGGCCGAAGATTGCTTCGGTCGCGCTACGCCTATCGGCATCGCTATAAGGACCGCAAGGATTTTCGCACCGGCTTCGCAATATATGGACTTGAGCAGGGGAATATACACAAACTCAGGGAATATGCCAGGAGCAAGGGCGGAACGGTCCACGACCTCTTTTTGGCCGCCCTGGCTGAGGCCGTCTGTCGTTACACGCCCGGAAGGCTAAGACACCGCAGGAGACGGGCACTTCGCATTGGAAGCGTTGTTGACCTGAGAAGTCTCTCTCGCCAGGACCTGTCCAACACCTACGGACTCTTCGTAGGATATTTTATGGTATTCTTTGAAAAGCCACAGGATAATTTCTCCGGCCTTCTTCGATCAGTAGTGAAGCAGACCGCTCGCATAAAGAAAGGCAAAGGATACTTGGATACCACGTTGGCTATGAGGTTTTCTCCAGCCTTCTGGCCGGCCTTGAGTGACGCTCGCAGGGCGGAGTACTTCCGCCGAAGTGGCTTGGTTGCAGGCATTAGCAATGTAAACCTGGGAGGCGATTGGCTTGAAACTGATACTGGTGGTCAGGTTCTGGGATATTTGCGGGGTGTATCAACAGGGCCACATCTGCCACTTGTTTTGCTCCCTACAACCTTTATGGGCAAGGTATTCATCGGTGTAAGTTATCGTCTGGCTGGTTTTGATGAAGACCAAATCGACCGCATTATGAAGCGTTTTATCTGGCGCCTTGAAACGCTGGTCAGGTAAGAAAGGCCTTCGTAGGGCCTCAAAAAGGGGTCTGTCAGGTTTATGGTGCCGGTTCAGCGCTGATACTGAGACGCTACATAATTAAGTATTACCTTCCGGGCGGATTCCGCTAAATCAATAAACTTCAGCCCCGCCTCTGTGTGGCCGCCGGCTATCTTCTGATAGCCCAACCACATAATTTCTCCCTGACACTTGATTGGAGGTGCTTCGGGGAGGAGTCGGAATTCTAAATCAAGGAGGGTGCCAATACTGACGGGATTTTCCAGCAGAATCCACATACCATCTGCGGAGAGGTTGCGCGCCTCGCCCACCCCGGGCACTTCAATACACACCTCTACCCTGGGAAAGCGCCGCCTTTCCTTAAATTCTGTCACATTGCGTCTCCTTACAGCGCCCTTCATACAATCGTAAACAAGGGCGCAACCAAACTTTCCCTGGCCGGCTTCGAAACCCAGCGGATTCTAACTCCCTTGCATCCGTCCTTGCGCCACTCGCCCTTGATGAATCTCACCATAGTTTCCCATTTTGTCAACTATTAAGATTGCGTATGTTCGAGCATTATTTTTTGGGCCCGTTTGGCCAGACAAACTTGAGTCCCACCTGGATGCGACCATCGGCCATCAGGCGTTGCCAGATGATTTCTCCCTTACATTTGATTAAAGCTGACTCCGGAAGAGGGCGAAATTCCAGGTCAACGAGTTTACCAACGGCGAAGGGATTTTCCACCAGAAGGCACATACCATCTGAGGAAACATCCTGGGCTTCGCCCAGCCCGGGGATTTCAATCGTTACTTTTGCTCTTCGAGCACGCCGCCTTTCCTTGAATTTACCCAAGTTTCAACCCCCTCTCGTTGTCATTCAGAAAGTGGTGGGCGAGGGGGGAATCGAACCCCCACGGACCTTACGGCCCAACGGATTTTAAGTCCGTAGCGTCTGCCCTTCCGCCACTCGCCCTTCAGAGATTTTATATTACTTTATAATCTTGTCAAGCAAAGAAAAATCAGATTTCAAAAATCTCCTTTCTGCTAAGTTTAAGTATCCACAAGAACATTTGGGCTTTGTCTTGACAGGAGAGGGCTTTCTGGGTACTTTGAAGGAGAAGTGGCTCTTTACCGGAACCATTTCTATGAAAAAGGTAAACTATAAGACCGATTTAATTCTCACCCAGGGAAGGATATTTACAGGAAACGGCGCCCGCTCCGGGGCGGTGGCTATCCAAGGCAAACGCATTTTGGCCGTGGGCAAGGATAAAGAGATTTTATCCACCTGCGGACCAACTGCGAAGAGAATAAATCTTTCCGGGCGGCTCGTCCTTCCCGGCTTCATAGATGCTCACACCCATTTCTTCTCCTTGGCGCTTAATCTTGCGCGTCTGGATTTGAGCCAGTGTCAAAGCGAAAAAGAGACACTTCTGGCGGTAAGGAAAAAGGCAAAAAAGACAAAACCTGGCGAGTGGATATGGGGCCGGGGTTGGACTATGAATCTCTGGCCGCACACGGGCGGTCCGAGTAAAGAGAGTCTGGACAAAGCGGCGCCTAATAATCCGGTTTCTTTAATCTCCGGCGATGGCCATTCTGTGTGGATAAATTCCTGCGCCCTTCGCCTTATCCCTTCCAAAGAAATAAAGAAATTTTCCACAAGTGAGGTTGTGTACAACTCTGAAACCCATAAGCCCACCGGTCTATTCAAAGAAAGGGCCGCATCTCTGGTATTTCGTCTCGTTCAGGAGCCTCCTTTGGAATTGGCCAAAGAAGCCCTCGCCAGGGCCCAGAAAATTGCCTATAAATTCGGCGTCACCGGTATTCATAATTTTGAGCGAAATTATGTGCGAGAGACCTTTGAAGCCCTGAGAGAGGAAGGTCACCTAAATCTTCGTGTCTTTCACGCTATTGCCGAGGATGATTTGGATGAAGCGCTGGAGGCCGGCCGCAAGACTTATTGGGGCGATGAGTCGCTTCGCACCGGGCCCCTGAAACTATTTGCCGACGGCTCTCTGGGCTCACGCACTGCCCATATGCTCTGGCCTTATCTTAACCGACCGGACTACCGGGGAATGGAAATGGCTTCAAGAAAGAAACTTGAGACTCTGGTAAAAAAGGCTGCCCGGGCCGGTATAAGCACGGCAATCCACGCTATCGGCGACGCCGCGGTGCGCAAGGCTTTGGATGTCTTTGAGGCCACCAGAAATATCTGGGCGAAGAAGGGACTGCGTCAGCGCATTGAGCACGCCCAAATGATTCATCCCCAAGATTTGCCTCGTTTCAGCCGCTTGAATATCATCGCCAGTGTCCAGCCGGTGCATCTTTTCGGTGATATTGGACCCACGCAGGAATGCTGGGGAGATAGAACCGACGAGGCCTATCCGCTGAAAAGCCTCATTTCTTCTGGCGCTTGCTTGGCGATGGGTTCTGATGCGCCTGTGAAAAGTTTGCACCCTCTTAAGGGTATCCACGCGGCGGTAACTCGGCGAGACAAAAGAAAGGGTCGCGCCTGGCATCCGGAAGAGAAAATTTCTCTTGTCCGGGCTATTTCCGCTTACACGCAAGGTGCTGCCTTCGCCTGCGGAGAGGAGAAGACTAAAGGGAGGCACAGGCCCGGATATCTGGCAGATTTGGTGGTCTTGTCACAAGATATTCTAAAAAAAGGCGCCCGGGCCATAGTTGACAGCGAAGTCATTTTGACTGTTTTCGGAGGCAGGGTGGTATATAGAAAAGGTATATGACCTTCAGCGCTTGCCCAGACAAAAGATTTGCGATAACATTTATATGAAAAAGGAGGCACTTCTATGGGCTATTTCGCTGATACATTTCCCGAGGTGAAACTAAAGCTCGAAAGGCGCGGCGCGGGCAATTTACAAGTAGGGATAAAATCTTGCTCGCCTGATGGCGACCTGGCCGAGGCTACGCAGGCCTTAGTTCAGCAAATTGGTGGGGTAGGGGAGATAGTGCGGCCAGGGGATGTGGTGATGTTAAAGGTCAATGCCTCCCATCCAAGAGAAAGAAAGGAAGGAGCGGTGGTTGACCCTCAAGTTGCCGAGGCCGTTGCGCGCCTCGTAGTGGAGGCTGGCGCAAAAAAAGTGCTCATCGCCGATGCCCCTTCGGAGAAAATGCGTGCCTTGGAGGTATTCAAGATGCTCGGCTACGACGAAGTGGCCCGAAAGACGGGCGCCGAACTCATTGATCTTAATCGGCTTCCTCTTATGCGCGTAACCGTTCCTCAGGGAGGCCTGGGTTACGATGGCTATCTCTACTCTGAAATGCTCACTCAGGTGGATGTGCTCATTTCTATCGCCAAACTCAAGACCCATCGTCCGATGGGCGTGACCCTGGGAATAAAGAATATGTTAGGAATGGTGCCCCACTGCCCAGTGCGTGGCTTCGCACGCTGGTCATTTCACTCCCGGGTAGATTTGGAAAAGGCCTTGAAGGAGTTGCCCAATGATGTTTTCTGGGAAGATTTTTTTCGCGATTCTATCACCAAGGGCTCCGCGTTCATCTGCTTCGATGATGACAAGCTTTGCCGCGTTATCACTGACCTGGCGTTGACCACTCCCGCTTCTCTTACGCTCATAGACGGCGTGATTGGTATGGAAGGAAACGGGCCCTGGCGAGGAACACCGGTTGAGGCCGGCTTTATCGTCGCTGGCTATGATACCCTGGGCACGGATGTGGTGGCAGCAAAACTTATGGGTTTTCATTTTGATGAGATAGGCTATTTCAAATATGCAAAGAAACGCGGCTTAGGTGAAGACAGAATAGAAAATCTTGAACTCGTCGGTGAACCTATTGAACGATGCTCAAAGAAATTCGAGCGTCCCAGTATCATACGCAGAAAAATTCGACCCAAATCTCCAGAGAAAGGGGGAAACTCGTGAAAATTAAGAATATACTTCTCTTTCCCATTACCACACCTCGCGAGGCCGGTGCGCCCAGTCAGCATATAATTGTGAAACTCGAAACCGATGAAGGCCCCATAGGTTTCGGCGAGATGCCCGATTTCACCCATCTTCCAGCCCTTATGCCCGATGTGGTTGATTTGGAGCGCACCTTGAGCCACCTCCTTATTGATTGCGACCCATTGGAAATAGCAGCGGTAAATGAGCGGCTGAAACAATATTTCCCTCAAGGCGCCTTTTGGGACAAGAGTTCTTTGGTGCGTTGCGGCGTAGACCTCGCCCTTTATGACCTTGTGGGAAAAGTCGAGCAAAAACCAGTTTATGGTCTGCTTGGCGGAAAGTTCCGCGAACGCATCCCGGTCTCCTATCCTATCTTTCGCCAGAAACGCCGTGAGGAAATACCGGAAAATATCGCCCGTATGCATCGTCTTATGGGGCAGGGGTTCTCTGCTTTTCGGTATTACTTCGGTGCGAATCTGGATGTGGATGAAACCTTTTTGTCCGAGGTGACAAAGGAGTTTGGCGATAAAGTGATTTTGGCCTCACTTGACGGAAGCGGGCTTTTTGATAGAAAAGGATTTCTGGCGGCTTATAAACGCCTGGCGCAATTCAATTTTCTCTTGATTGAAAGTCCAGTGCGCCGTGATGATATCGAAGGGCTTAAAGAGGTTAAGGAGACGATTGCCCATCCGGTAAGCGAACACATACAATCCCCGGCAAATGCAAAAGAGTTTGCCCGCGTGGGGGCAGTAGATGTGTTCAATATTTCACTTGCAGCCGCCGGGGGGATAAGTGAGGCCGAGGAGGTTGCCAAAATAGCACGAGACTCGGGAATAAGAATCCTGGTGGGCACAACCCAGGAGACTTCAATTGCCACTGCGGCCAGCGCCCATTTTGCGGCTTCCCTTCCTCATCTTGATTACTATTCCAATCCTGTGGGGCCTGTCCTTTATACTCAAGATGTGACAGAAACCCCGGTACATTATGAGGATAGCCATCTCATCGTTCCCCAGGGCCCTGGCCTGGGTGTTGAGGTAGATGAGGAAAAATTTGAAGAACTTAAAGAAAATCTTACCGCAAGGTATATCTTGAGAGAAGACTATCGCAGGGCGTCACAGGTAGCAATATGAAACGCTTGACCAAAGAAATTTACTGCAGCGGCCATCTTAAGAAAGGATTTTTAGAGGTGATAATGAATCCGCGAAGGTGAACATTTCTTGGTATATCCTGTAGAGAACAATATGCCAACTGGCATTAAGCCCTGACGAACCTTTTTCCCGTGAGTTGCTTCACAAGTTTCTTGAGTTCCAGGACCATCAATACGCTCGATACACCCTGAGCGGAAAAGCCGGTCTCGGCAATAATCTCCTCTATTGACCTGGGTTCGTTCGGCGATAAAGCCTGCAAAATCTTCTCTTCTTCGGGTTTGAGACGGCCCGTCTGGCGTTTTTGCTCGTCAGGAACGGGCGTAAGCACCTCGGCCAGAGGCCCCAGTTCCTCAATCACATCCTCCACCCGTTCGACCAGTTTTGCGCCATCTTTTATTAGCCGGTGCGTACCCCGGGAGGTGGCGCTATCTATGGGGCCAGGCACAGCAAATACCTCTCGGCCCTGTTCCATAGCCCAGCGAGCAGTGATTAGGGAACCGCTTCGCTCAGCAGCCTCAACCACCACCACGCCTAAACAAAGTCCGCTAATGAGGCGATTTCTGCGAGGAAAGTTCTCGGCCCTCGGTGGAAAAGTGAGAGGAAATTCAGAGATGGCAGCACCGTTTTCTATGATCTCTGCCAGAAGTTTTTCATTGCCTTTAGGATATGGATTAGCGAGGCCAGAGCCAAGAACGGCAATGGTCCTTCCGCCGGCGCCAAGCGCCCCTTTATGTGCCGCAGAATCTATCCCCCAGGCCATACCGCTAACAATGGTAAACCCCATTTTGGCCAGGCTCCCGGCTAACCTTTCGGCCTGATTCTTGCCGTAATATGAAGCCCGCCGTGAGCCCACGATGGCCATAGCCAATGCATCCTCTTCTTTAAGTTCACCCTTTACATAAAGCACCAGAGGCGGATCGAATATCCGCCGTAAAGGCTGAGGATAATCTTCACTGGCCGCACTTATTATCTTAACTCCGAGTGCCTCGGCCGCTTTCATCTCGGCACTTGCATCATTTTTTTTTGTTGCTTTGGATATGTTTCGGGAAACCTCGGAGCCTACGCCTTCCACTTCTTCTAACGCGTTCCTTGAGGCCGCAAGCACTGCTTCAGGCGAGCCAAAACGCTCCAGAAGCCGTGATAGAAGCGTCACCCCCAGGCCTTCCACCATATTGAGCGTGAGCAAGGCCTCAAGCCCGGACGCCGTGTCCTGGCGAAAATTATGCTCCGAGCCTTTCACTGAGTGCCTCCCTCAAAATCTCTTCGCTCACTTCGTCCGAGATGATAACTTCGCCGATTTTTGTAGGAAGAACAAAGCGCAGCCTGCCGCCTTTAACCTTCTTATCGTGAAAAGTGAGTGAAAGAACCTCATGCACCCCGGCCCTTATTCTTGTGGGAAGACCAAGCCGCTCCAGGAGATTCTCCTGCCGGGAAGTGACCTCTTTTTGAATAAGATTCATCCGCTCTGCCACTTCGCTTGCCACCAGCATCCCCACGGAGACGGCCTCGCCGTGGCGCAGACCCTTATATTCAAGAAGCGTCTCCAGTGCGTGGGCGGTGGTATGGCCGTAGTTGAGGATGGCCCGGAGCCCGGTTTCCCGTTCGTCCTTCTCCACCACTTGCGCCTTTAGTGCGCAGCATCTTTCAATAATGCTTGATATAACATCTATATCCAGAGCAAGGATTTTCGCTACATTTTCTTCGAGAAATCCGAAGAATTCTCCTTCCAGGATTACCCCATATTTCACTACCTCGGCCAGCCCAGAGCGTAGTTCCTCCTTTGGAAGGGTCCGCAAAGTCTCAGGGTCAATATATACCGCCCGCGGTTGATAGAAAGCACCAATCATATTTTTGCCATATTTGTGGTTGACCGCGACTTTGCCGCCCACGGAACTATCCACCTGAGCGAGAAGCGTGGTAGGGATCTGGACAAAGGGCACTCCGCGCATAAATGTAGCCGCGGCAAAGCCCCCCAGATCCCCTATCATCCCGCCGCCCAGGGCAAGAATTACTGAACTGCGCTCCAATTCCATCTCGAAAAACTCATCGTAAAGTCTGGAGGCCCATTCGAGGTTTTTCTGCTCCTCTCCCGCCGGCACCACGGCCACGCCGGGGGTAAATCCGGCGCGCGTGAGAGATTCTTCAGTGGTCTTTTGATAGAGGCTTGCCACATTGGAATCCGTTACCAATGCCACTTGGGCCTGCCCCAAATCGCTGGCGAGTTCCTGGCCCAGTCGACCGAGAAGCCCTGCGGCTATCTTTATCACATAACTTCGTTCACCCAGGTTCACCCTGACCGTGCTCAATTACATACCCCCTTAAATGTGCTTTCTTCAACCCCGCAGTTTACCCCCGGCCTCTCAGACTGTCAAGGCCAATTTGTCCCTATTGATTTGTCCGGTCCGGCCGGATATAATAATCTTTTGTTAAATTATCAGTCCCGATGAAGAGGAGAAGCCTTGTCCAGACAGCCTTTCGTAACTTATGACGATGCTTTAGACTATCTTTTTAAGTCCACAGATTACGAGAAGATGTCCACCTATCGCTATGGTGTCAGCACCTTTGACCTCTCCCGTATGGAGGAACTGGCCCAGCGCCTGGGCTCTCCCCACAAGGGCCTTTCTTTTTGCCACATCGCCGGCACCAAAGGCAAAGGTTCGGTGGCTTATATGCTTGCTGGCATCCTGCAAGAAGCCGGGCTCAAGGTGGGCCTATTCACTTCGCCCCATTTAGTGGCGTTGGAAGAGCGTATATCGATAAATAACGATGCGATACCGAAAAATGCCCTGCGAGATTTACTCAATGATGCCTACCAGACCCTGGAGGAGATGAAGGCCAAGTGGGGTGAGCAGGCGCCAACCTTTTTTGAGATAATCACCGCCCTTGCCCTATTATATTTCACCAGAGAAAAGGTGGATATGGCAGTCTTGGAAGTGGGTCTTGGCGGCCGGCTTGATTCCACCAATATCGTCACTCCCCTCGTCTCCAGCATAACTCCCATCAGTCTCGACCACACTCAACTTTTGGGCAAGACTGTAGAAAAAATCGCCTATGAAAAGGCCGGGATAATTAAGAAAGATGTGCCCGTGATTTCCGCTCCGCAAGAGCCAGAGGCCTTTAAGATAATTGCGGATATGGCCAAAAAACTCGACGCGCCTTTTTATCTTGTGGGGCGGGAGATTGAGATTATTCCGCAAGATAGCCATTTTAGCATCAAGACCTGGCGGAGTGAGTATAATGACCTGAGGTTTCAACTCTTGGGGCGGCATCAGCGCATAAATGCTGCGGTGGCCGCCGGGATGCTTGAGGTCTTGCAAGAAAAAGGCGCCCTTAAGATAGGGGAGGGCGTGGTTAAAAGGGCTTTTGAGCAACTCCAGATACCCGGACGCATTGAGGTGGTTTCCCGAAGGCCGACCATAATTCTGGATAGCGCTCATAATGTGGCCTCGGTTGAAGTTCTGGTGGATGCCTTAAAGGAAAATTTAAAGTGGGAGCGGTTAATCCTTTGCTTCGCCGCGGCTAAGGATAAGGATATCCCGGGTATGCTTCGTCTACTCATCCCTCTAACTAATGAGGCCGTATTCACCACCACGGCGAATCCGCGCTCGGCCTCAACCCAAGACCTGGCCGAGGCCGCAAGCGCTATCAAACCTCTCTCCATAACCCAGGAGGCCGACCCACTCAAGGCCTTTGAACTCGCCCGGGCCAGCGCCTCAAGCGAAGACCTCATTCTCATTACCGGCTCCTTCTATTTGGCCGGCAAGATAAAAGAGGCGCTGGAAAGCGCATAATGCGGAAAATAAAATCCTATTTAGAAGAAGTTGATTTGGAGAAGATAAGAAAGCGATTTGACGCCTTCTGGGAGCGGGAAATTATAGATAGGCCGCTCATTTCCATCAAAGCCCCCCGAAAAGACTCTAAAGAGTCCCCTTTACCCATCCCGGATACTCTGGAGAAAAGATGGACAGACTTGGATTACATCCTGAACAAAATGCGCTTTTCTCTTGAGAATACACTTTTTCTCGGAGACGCCATACCTTTTTATATGCCCAATATAGGTCCGGATTCCTTCACCGCCTACCTCGGGGGAGATTTGAAATTTCTGGATGAACGCACCTCCTGGGTGGAGGCCTTCTTGCAAAATCTCGCAGAATATGAGCCGATTTTTGACAAGAATAGCCAATGGTGGAGGTTTATGAATGACCTCATAGATGCGGTGTGCGAGGTGGCAAAGGGAAATTTCCTCGTAGGGATACCTGACCTTCACGGCGGCGGGGATTCGCTGGCCGCGGCCCGAGGACCTTCCCATCTGTCCCTGGACCTTTACGACAGACCGGATGAGGTTAAAAGGGTATTAAGAAAATTGACGGGAATTTACTATGAGGTCTTTGACGCCTATTACGAAAAGATATCAAGGGTGCAGGAGGGATCCATCACCTGGCTACCGGCTTACAGCCGGGGCAAATACACGGCCTTGCAGAATGATTTTTCGGGTTTTGTCTCTCCGGCAATGTTTGGGGAATTCTTCCTTTACGAAATAGAGGAACTTTCCAGGTATCTGGATAATTCCATTTATCATCTGGACGGGCCATCGTCCCTGGGAAACCTGGACGCACTTCTGGAGATAGATACTCTGGATGGTATTCAATGGGTGCCGGGGGCAGGAGCAAAGCCGATGTCTGGGTGGGTAGATGTCTCGGCCAGAATACTTGATGCCGGAAAATGCCTGCAAATCAGTTGTAAACCCGAGGAAGTGGAGTTTTTGCTCTCTGAACTAAAACCCGAAGGTCTTTTCATCTCCACCACTTGCAAAACAGAAGACGAGGCCTACGCATTGCTTAGGAAGGTGGAAACGATGAGCAGCCGTTGAAGTGTGGCGTTGCCCGTCGTGCACAATCAGTATTCGTATAACAAGTATCCAGTTGACTTCCAATATATTTAAATTTAGACTAATTTCAACCTCGAAAGCCATAAGCACAGTTCGTTTATTGGGAAGTATTTAGACTAAGTGTACAGGAGGAACAGTGATGGCGAAGTGGATGTTGAGTAGGGAGTTTGCGATAAAGATTCTTATGAGCATGATGTTTTGTATGGTTTTTGTGGGTGCGAATGTTGCAGTTGCCCAGGTTGCGAAAAAGCCTACGCCTGTCGAGCACGCCAAGCCGCTGCCTCGTCCGAAAGGTTACCTCGCCACGATTGCCTATCCCCCGACCGAGATGGAAAAGTCCTTCTTCGAAAAACTCAGCGAGAAGGAAAGGGTTCCAGGAAGTTGGGAGGAGGATTATTCCATTACCGGAAAGACAGGCACTTATGTTGGTTGGTTTGGCATCGTCCGAGAGATTAAGGAACTGGAATCCCAAGCAAAAACAGAACTACTCATCGAGATGAAATATTTTGACGGCCTTACGGATGAACATATTATGGCTGTTTCATTCAACGGTGCTGGTGATTTCAAGGCTATTCTTTCTGGGACTGACCTGGGAATTGAGCATCTCAGTCTGGTCAAGGTCTATGGTTTCATTAAGAACGAGGTTAAGTCGGTACCGGAAATAGAGGCTGATTATGTGCTGCATTGGGATTGGGGCACTTTCACTTTCATGATGGCTTACGGGAAGCAAAAAGGAAACACCAAGTGGCGCAAACTAAATAAAGTTCCACTTGAACGCATATACAGTGCATTTCCAGATAAGAAATATTACGAAGACCGGCTTGGGCAAAGGCAAAAGGAGCCTTCCCGGCCAAAAGAAGAACAATAGGTCTGCGTAATCTGCGGTTAAGTTCTTTTCATTTATTTCGTGTTTGCACTTCTTCCGTGTTTCCGCCCGCCCGAGTCCCGCCGCCCATACGGGCGTCCAGGATGGGTGGCCCGTCCGCGCTGAAGGCGGGCAAGCGTATCTTATTTTCTTGGCTTAATCCAGAAATCTTTCCATATAATTTTTATTCTTATATTCTCGCACCATCTCTTCATCCAGAGGATAATTTCCGAACTCTCGCGCGGCCTTTAGCATAGCCAGATAATTCTCCGGCTTGACCCCGGGATGGATGCTATTTGAAGACGAAAGGATAAGACCTCCTCCGGCGGCGGCCTTGGCGATGGTTTCCTTTACGGCCTCGGTAACATCTTCTTCTGTTCCGTGGGGCAAGACCCCGGTGCAGTCAATGTTTCCCGCAAGGCATATCCTATCTCCGTATCGCCTTTTCACCTCACCGATATCCATATGAGCAATGGGCTCCAGGGGACAGAGGCCGGAAATCCCGCTTACCACTATGTCATCCATCACCCCCCAGAGATTTCCGTCGGTATGTTTTATGAAAGGAAGGCCGAAGGATTTGGCTACATCCACGGCACGCTCGAGATAAGGAAGGACGAAGCGGCGGAAATGCGCCGGTGACATAAGGGTACCCAGCCGGCCCGCGTAATCATCACCCGTCAAAAGCACATCGGCCCCGGCCTCGGCGGCGTTTTTGAACAGGCGCGCATTATAGCCCCAGATGACTTCCGAGAGCCGCTCCACAAAGTGAGGATTTTCTATGTAGGCCAGAAATAATTTATCCATACCGCCCAGAAGATAATGAGAGAATTCAAAGGTCTCGTGGGCAAGAAAGACGATGACCCGCTCGCCCTTGAAGCGGCTCACCGCGCGCTGAAGGGATTCCAGGCGGTGTTCTGCGTCCGGGTCCGGATGCTGGAAACTATCCAAATCCTTTTCGCCCTTTATGGGGCCTTCCAGGGGGTAAGCGATGCCCGCCGCGCCAACTCGCCAGATAATGCCCCATTCGTCCTCGTAGGTTTGGGCGTCTAAATCACGCACCCTGCGCATATCCTGGAACACCGTAATGCCATCCAGGTCATATCGCTCTGTGAAATCCTCCTTGGATATATCGCCCTCTAAGGCCTCAATAACCGGCCGGTCGATTATGAGTTCCCAGACGGGGATGCGGTCAGGCTCTTGGCGTGAAAGAGCGGTCAAGAACCTTTCTCTTCCAGTCATCTTTATCAGCGGCGCTCCCAAATGTATGAGACGAAATAACCGGCGAAGGCGATTAGATAGAGGTCTATTACAGGCAGGCGAAAGCGGATATTGGGGATGTAAATGGCGTGGAGAAGGGAAAAACTCAAAAGAAGGAAAAGTATCAGCGTTACCATTTTGCCGGAGGCCTCTTTCTTAATCAGGGAAAAGACGATGCCGAAGCTGCCCAGGGCCAAAATGGGAATATAGGAAACCGCGCCCAGAATCATAAATAAGCGCCTTTGCCCTGCGACCCAGGGAGACCAGAAATGCAGGAATTTACTCGCGGTGAGTTTGACGAAGGCAGGTTTATTCTCCCTAACGGCGCGCAAGGCCACACTGTAATAACGCTTATCGCGCTCAACTTCGCTGCCGGAATGAAATCTGGTCTTGGGGATAAGACCTTCGAGACCCAGCGAAGCCAGATAGTCATCGGCAATGCCCGCGGAGAAGGTGCGCCCGCCATTGGTGGATATGAGAACAAATGCATTATGAGTGCGATAGTTGCGCAAGGTCCAGGGGAGGATGACCAGAACTGCGACGCCCAGAAACGCCAATATGCAGCCCAGAAGTGCTGACCACTTTTTGCGAAAGTAAATAAATAGCCAGAGGATGACGAAAGGCAAAAAGACGAGAGCAGTGGAGCGGCAAAGCGCCGCCAGACCCAACATAGCCCCTCCAGCCAGAAGCCAGGCGTTTTTTTGCGTTTGAGCGAATTTCAAAAGGAAAAATACGCTCGAGGCTATGAGCAGCATAAAGAGGATTTCGGTGTGAAGTTCGCTGGTCCAGTAAATGTGATAGATATATAGAGCGGCGATGAACCCGGTCATAATTTCCGCGCGGCGCTTCTCGAAAAGAAGCCGGGCGATGAGAAATATCAGAAAAACACATAGAGCACCAATTACGGCTTGAGTATATCTTACCACTGAAAAGCCTGTGCCTCCGACAAAAAAATAGACGCCCGTGAGAAAGGCTGGATATAAAGGTGGGCGATAGGAGGTGGGTCTTCCATTCAACGAGTACCCTTTACCTTCAAGCATATTCCGGGCGAGTTGGTGGTATTCCACAGCATCGGTGTTTTGCTTACCCCAGCGGGAAAGGACTGTGTCTGTATCGCTCACTGCCACCCAGACAAGCCGAAGGAGAAGTGCCAGAAGAAGCACCAGAAAACACACTGAGGAATAATGGGCCTCTTTTTTCACTAAAGTTTCTCCCTAATCGCGTTTTTCCTCGGTCTTTTTAATTTCCACCTCCATCCTCTGGAGGATGTTTTTGAGTTTTTCTCTATTCTCCGGCGTGAGCGGCCCGATCGGCCGGCGGCAAGGGCCGGCTGGAAGCCCTTTGAGTTCTGCGGCCTCTTTAATTACCGAAGGGAAAGAGCCCAGGGAAAAGGCCAGGCGAAGCGGTGCGAGTTGCCTCTGCAACTTTCTCGCCTCATCAAGATTTCCCTGTGAGAAATTTTCATATATTCCCACTACAATCTCCGGCACGATATTGGAGGTGGCGGCTATGGCTGCCGGCCCTCCCATCATAAGCGTGGCGAAGATGAGGGTGTCCCGGCCGGCAATAACGCTAAACCGTTCGGGCGTACTATTTATATATTCAGCCGTTTGGGTGAGGTCGCCGGAGGAATCCTTTATTCCGGCCACCTGCTCAAAGTCCCGGGCAAGGCGGCGCACTAAACTCGTGGAAAGGAGGATATTTGTGCGCGCTGGATTGCTATAGAGAATTGCCGGAATTTTTATGGCATCCACCACGGCTTTATAATGTAGATAAAGTTCCTCATCCGAAGGTTTGATGAAAGAAGGGGTGAGGACGGAAACGAAATCACAGCCGGCGCTTTCCGCCTCTTTGGAAAGAAGCACGGTCTCGGCGGTAGAATTTGCGCAAGTCCCGGCATATACCGGCACCTTTCCCGCCACGGTTTCCACCGCAGCTTCGAATATCCTTCTCTTTTCCTCTGGTGAGAGGGCCCAAAACTCGCCCGTTGAACCCACCACGAATATACCATGAACCCCGGCTTCCAGAAGCCGCCCGATAATGACCTTAAGTGCGCCCAAATCAAGATTTTCATCTTTATCAAATGGCGTCACCACCGCAGGAATGATGCCTTCTATTTTCATAAGTTTGTCCTTTCCTTCAAGAAGCTAAGTATCAGGGGCCGTTTCTTTTGGGTTAACCCGGTTGACTGGATACTTCGGCGATTTGCCGGAAAGCACCCGCAAGACATCCTCTGCCACCAGGGACATCGCCGCCAGGGCCTCGTGCGTATGTGCGGCCATATGCGGCGTCACTACTACATTGGGAAATCGGAAAAGGGGATTATCCTTTGACGCCGGCTCCTCCTCATAAACATCAAGTCCGGCCCCCTTTATCCAACCCTCTTCTAAGGCCTGAACAAGGGCTCTCTCATCGACTATAGGGCCTCGCGAGGTATTTATTAAAAATGCACTGGGCTTCATCAGACGAAGCTCTTTCTCTCCGATGAGATGATGTGTGCGGGGCGTCGAAGGAATATGGAGGCTCAAGTAATCAGCGGCCTTGAGAACCTCTTTAAAAGAGACATTTCGGGCAGCGATTTTCTTCGCCACTTCGCTTCGGTCAATCTCGTCGTAATAAATCACCTTCATCTTGAAGGCTTGGTGGCAAATTTCGGCCACCCGACCGCCTATGCGCCCCAGCCCAATTATCCCTAAGGTCTTGCCCAGGATTTCTTGCCCGAAGTATTCATATCTCACCTCAAAGCGCCCCTTACGGATGGCCTTATCCGCCTCCAGGATGCGTTTGGACAGGGCCACGATGAGGCCGACAGTATGTTCAGCCACGGATTCCGTATTGGCATCCGGAGTATTAACTACCCAGATACCGCGGTTTGTTGCGGCTTCAATATCAATAGTCTCCACGCCGACACCGTGACGGCCGATGACTTTTAGCCTGGGGGCGACGTCAATTATGGCCTTTGAGACGCGGCCGTTGGCCCGGACGATAATGGCATCGGCATCTTTTGCCTCCTGGATGAGGACCTCTTCATCAAGGCTTTCAGGATAAATGACTTGGCAGTTCTCCTGCAGGAGGCAGGTGCCGGCCTCAGCCATCTCTTCGTAAAGAAGTACCTTGAATTTTTTCATCGGAAAGAATTAAAGTCAAGTTACACGGGAAATCAAAAGCTTCACCGAAAACGAGTTTAACCGTCTTTCTCCTCAATTATTTCAGCGGTGAAAACACTAATTTCTGTATCCTTATCCTTCCAGGCATCGGGTTGGAGCCCGGCCTTACTCCAGCAGCAGTGGGAGAGAAATTCCTCTTTGGACCATGCGGTCTCGGTGGCCACCTGAGGCAGAAAACAGCCGCTGCGCAGCCCCCGCTTGATACTGATGCCGTGTTTTCCCAGTTCAAAATCCAAAGGATTTTCCAGGCGCTTCAAAGGTGAAAGCACAGAGATTTCTATGTCAATTTCCGAAAGTTCCGCAGGTGTGATAGGGTCGCCAAGAAACCGCGGGTCTTGCGTGGCTGAGGCCACGGCCATTTCGGTCACGGTCTGATAAAGGGGTAACTCGGAAGTAAATTGCCCCAGACAGCCGCGCAGGCGGCCCTTGTTTTTTATAGTTACGAAGACCCCGGATTTCGTTTGAAGTTCTTCGGTGGTGGATTTGAGTTCCGGCAATTTCTCCCCCCTCACCGCGGCTTCGACGGCCTGCCGGGCAATGGAAAGGAGTTCTTTTTTGTACTTTTTATCCATCATAAACTTCTTTCCTCACCTGACCTTTGTCGAAATCTGATAGCCTTGGCTACTGCGTCCCGGGCATCTTTTGCCCGCAGGATACGCACATCCTTGGGAAGTCTCGCTTCATCTAAATCCCAGGTGGATAAAGCGATTACCGGAATGCGGGCCTTCAGGGCAAAGGCGATTTCAGAGAGGGTGCCCAGAGACCCGCCTATGGCTATAACCGCATCGCCGGAAACGGCAACAATAGCATTTCTGGCTTCGCCAAGGCCTGTGGGAATGGGGATGTCGATATAGGGATTAGCGCTTTTTGAATCCATACCGGGAAGTATTCCCACGGTCAGACCCCCGGCTTCCCTGGCTCCTTTTGAAGCCGACTCCATAACTCCACCCAGCCCACCGCAGACCAAAATCGCCCCCTGCCGGCCAATCTCTCGACCCACCTCCTCGGCCAGGCGACTCTCCCTTTCACTTGCATCACCGGAACCAATTACCGCTATGCGATACTTTGAACTCATTTACTCATCTCACCGGAAGCAACCGGCTGCCTGGCAAATCTCTTGATGGCAAAAAATCCAGCAACCAGAAGTGCTGCAAAGATAATGGTTAATAGATTGAAATATTTATCTATAAAGGCCTTGATTGCCTCTCCGTAGAGCGAAATTAGTCCGGCAACGAGGAAGAACCTGGCCGAACGACTCACAGCCGAAGCCACAAAAAATGTGGAAAGTTTTATATTACAGGCCCCGGCGGCAATGGTGAATACCTTGTAAGGAATGGGAGTAAACCCGGCCACGGCCACCGCCCAGAAGGCATTCCGGGCATATAGCCCCTTCACCCGGTCAAAATGCCTCTCGGCTTTGTAAAAACGAATGATACGCTCGCCGATGATTTTCATAAATTGTGCCCCTATGAGATAACCGAACCCGCCGCCGAGTACTGAAGCCAAAGCGCAAATAAAGGCATACTTGAATGCATTCTGCGGAAGGGAAAGACAAAGGGCAATTAACAGCGGGTCCGGCGGAATAGGGAAGAAGGAGGATTCGGAGAAGGCATTTAGAAAAAGGGCAGGGGGGCCGTAAGGGGTCTGGGCCCAGTGGAGCACCCAGGTATAAAGGCCACGCAACCAGCCAAACATTCCCGCGGAAAAAGTGCGCATAGAGATTCTCCAGAGATGTGACATCCATATTATAACGGATTTTGTAGGGCAAAGTCAAAGGATTTCTGGAATGGCGAAAGAGGGACAAAGCGTATGAACCTACTGTGCGTCAGGCTTTCATTCGGCAATGTGGCAATCGCGGCAAAGAGGAATTTCTTCGGCCCGGCCGCTCAACAATTTCTTCCTTATCTCCTGGAAGGTTCCGGAATTCCAGATTTGGTATAGGTCCTCTCTATTCAAATCCCCCAGCACCATCCTGCGCATAAGGTCCACACAGCAGAGAACCACCTTGCCATCAAAGAGGATTACCGCGGTATTGAAAGGACGGCGGCAGGAGCGATAAGGCCGCAGGTTGCCAGCCAGCCCGGAGGAATTTACCGTGCCTGCGCGGTCTTCATAGGGAAGAAGACGAAACTCTGCGCCCCGGGCTTTCCAAAACTGCTCCGCTGTCGAAGCCGACGCTCTTTAACCAATTTCAAGAGATATTTAACATTTTCAAGGGTTTGCTGGAATGAAAGCCCGGGCATAGAGCGTTCGTACTTTTCTTTGGAAATGCCCTGGAAGGATATGCTCAAGCGATGGAGCAGGGCAGGGCGGCGAGATTTCGTCGTGAGAAAGGCCCGGGCCCGCTCAGGAAAAAGCAGTGAGGCGTTAGTAATTAGGTTTATTTTTATCCTGGGGATTTTTTCTTTTACCAGAGCGAGTCTTTCTTCCAGACCTCGGTCAAGAAGAGGCTCGTTGAAAAAGCAAGGGATGAGATATTTCGGCTGGTACTCGGCGAGTTGGGCCACAATCTTTG
>LIZR01000101.1 GCA_001302825.1 Planctomycetes bacterium DG_23
AGTTGCGCAGCCAGGGTCTTATTGTGAGATATGACCAGCGTGGGCCGATTGTAATGGGCGATGACATTGGCCATAGTGAAGGTCTTACCCGAACCGGTTACGCCCAGGAGGGTGTGATATTTCCTCCCCTCATCCAGGCCCCGGCAAAGACCCTCTATAGCCGCAGGCTGGTCGCCGCGAGGCAGGAAATCGGAAACGAGTCTGAATTCGGCCATTTTACAACTCACTCAACGGTTACGAACCTTTCAATATCCTCTACCAGGCTCTGCCTTATGCCCTCTACCTTGCTTAAATCATTTGCGGTCTTAAAGGAGCCGTTTTGCTCGCGGTAATCCACAATCCTTTGCGCCAGCGTCTCGCCAATACCCGGAAGGAGCGTAAGTTCCTCCCAGGAGGCCGTATTTATGTCAATCTTGGTTTCCATTTCACTTGTTGGTCCCACCACTTCAATCTTCGGCCCGAAATAATGAATGCGCAGATAATTTATACCCAAGCCTATGAATAGCGCTGCCAGCAGAACGAATATGGTCAGCATCTCCGGCCTGCTTAAATAGAAAACCCCGTGCCTTTTTTTCTCATCCGCCATTTCCGCCCATCTCTCATTGGCAATAAATTATCACCCTGTCAAATCTCAAATTATATCCGAACTCCTGCAAATTTCAAGGCCAAACTCGCCTTCAAGAAACGAAGGAAGGATAAATCTTCAGGGCAAGTTTACGGACTTTTTGAAGATTCGAGCGCCAGACTATTCAGATAAAAAATGAAAAGAGGTTAAATTCCTTTTGAAAAATGCCTAAGAGGGTATAAAGTTGAGATGGTTGCGGGATCTATAGATCGGTTGGTGGCATCCTTGTAACCAATTGCGTTCAGCACCGGAAATCGCATAAGGTTAGGGCGAAACAGGAGCCCGCTGTGAAATTCAAGTTTGTATTTTCTCTCGCTTCTATGGCTTGCGTCATTCCATTTGGAATCTCCCATATGGTCATATGGCACGCACAAGGGCACCGTGAATCTCCGGCCTATTGGGACCACTTGGAGAGGTATCCAAATTCCTACCCGCCTGCCGCCGAGGCAGGTGGAATGATGGGGAGAACGGTTATGACAGACGACCATCGGCAGTGGCTGAGGCCGATTATCTTTTTCGCGGCTTTCGTCGCCACCGGAGTGGCGCCGCTACAGATGCAATTCACACCCACGCCATCCGGGGGCGCAAAGCGGCCTGTGGTGGGCGCAATTCGATGGGACGCCTGGCAGGACGACGGGCGCGTCAACGCCGAAGTGGAACGAACGCTGGGGCCGCAGAAAGTGAGCATCCGGGGCAACAGCCAGGCCGTTATGGACCAGGAGATTGCCTACGCCGTCCAGGCGGGGTTGGATTACTGGGCCTTCGTGTCCTATTCCCCGAGCAGTGGTATGAGCAACGGCCTGAAACTCTACCTCAACAGTTCACACAAGAGCCAGATTGACTTCTGCCTGATCATCGGCAGCCCAAGCATCCTGCTGGACCGGTCGCGGCTGGTTATGTCCTTTCAGGACAGCAGTTATCAAAAGGTGCTGGGAAACCGCCCGCTGTTGTATTTCTTTCAGGCGCAAAGGCTGGTGGGCCCTGACAAGGCATTCGCCACCTGGGAAGAGGCTAAAGCGGCCTTTGACGCTCTCCGCGCCGATGCTATGGCCGCCGGCGCGGGAAATCCCTACATCGTAATTCAGGGCTGGAGTGCCTCCAAAGACAAGCAGTTTATGCTTAACCTGGGCGCCGACGCCGTCGGGGCCTACGCCGTCGCCGGCGGAAGCACCGCTGGCTCGCCGTATTCTTCGCTGGCCGACTCCGCCAGGTCCAAGTGGGAAGCGGCCAAGGAGATTGGTGTCCCGGTAGTACCGCTGGCCTCGGCCGGGTGGAATCGCCTTCCCCGCTATGAGGCCGGCGGCGTCTGGTGGGAGGATGGGCCCCGCAGCAATAAGTATTACCTCGACCCCACTCCCGCAGAGTTGGCCTTACACTTGAAGGATGCCATAGATTGGGTATGCGCCAACCCGGCCGCCGCACCTGCAAACGCCGTACTTATCTATGCCTGGAACGAAAATGACGAGGGCGGCTGGTTGGTCCCCACGCTTAAACCCGACGGCTCGGTGGACACCTCACGGGTGGACGCCCTGTCAGGCGTTATCCCTTCTCGCTGACGCGGTTGCTTACTGCCCTGGCCGCAAAGCCTGCCGGCAGGCAGGCCCGGTTCGGGCAAGCAAGAAGAATAGATGTGCAGTTTTTAGCGCTGCAAAGGGCCTGGGTAGGCCCTTACGGGGAAGTTCGGGAAAAATAGAGATGGAGGGGATTGGGGTGAGAACACTTGTAGGGACACTGGCGCTCTCCGCAGTGCTCCTCATTGGAGGAACGGTTATGGCAAATGAACATCGGCAGTGGCGGATGTCGGAGTTCACCTTTACCGCCGCACAGGAGTACCCTAACGGTTTTATCAGCCCGCAGTTTGACGCGGACTTCACCGGGCCGGACGGGAGTATTTACAAAGTGCCCGGTTTCTGGGACGGTGGGAAGACCTGGAAGGTGAGATTTACACCCACGATGCCTGGAAAGTGGTCCTATGTTACTTCCTGCAGCAATGCGGAAGACTCCGGCCTCCGTAACAGAAAAGGCGATTTCTCAGCGAAGGAGGCGGCCGGGGAGAATCCCCTCTATGCCCACGGCGGATTCCTGAAGGTCAGTGAGAACAGGCGTCATCTGACTTACTCTGACGGCACGCCCTTCTTCTGGCTGGGGGATACCTGGTGGTCCTGCCCTTCGCATCTCGTGCCCTTTGAAGGCTCATCCAATCCCGAATATCCCTCTATGTTTAAGACTTTGATAGACAAGCGGGAGGCGCAAGGGTATACGGTGGTTCAAATGTGCTTCCAGAGGTTTATGGAGAACGAAATCCCCGACTTGAACTGGCAAGAGGCTATGTGCAGGCCTGAAATGTGGAAGGAGTCAGCGATTAAGCGCTGGCAGGAAGCCGACAGGTATATGACATATGCCAACGACGCCGGCATCATACCGGTCATCGGCCTGGCCTTTTCCAGAGGACTGGACAGTGGCAGTGTTGATGACTGGAAGCGGACCTGGCGTTATGTGGTGGCGCGACTGGGTTCGTATGGCGTGACCTGGCTTATCGGAGGAGAACTGTCGGGCGGCGGCCCGGACAAGTCTGCTAAGTTGCACCAAAAGGCCATGGCCATCGGGGCTGCCATCAAGGAGACAGACCCTTACCAGCGTGCGATGTCCATTCACCCGGGGCACTGGAGCCGGGACAGTGAGGATGCTTGGCACGAGGAGTGGCTGGATTTCATAATGATTCAGGGTGGGCACGGTGGTTGGGTGCGCGTGGATATCTACATGGAGCCGTACAACAGCGAGGCGGGCAAGCCGGTGCTCGAGTGCGAATGCCACTATGAACGCATAAATTCCGCCAGGTGGACAAAACAGCTCGGCACTATAACGGAGGACGAGGTGCGGATGACTGCCTACCGGGCCATCCAATGCGGCTCATTCGGCTACACCTACGGCGCACAAGGGTTGTGGTATCCCACCCAGAACGAAAACGATATGAAACAAAGCGAATGGGGAGAGGTCATTCCCTGGTGGAAGGCAATTGATCTGCCGGGCGGGGAGCAGATGAAGCATTTGCGGATGTGCTATGAGTTGGTTGAATGGTGGAAACTGGAGCCGCGGCCGGATGCAGTAGAGAAGGAACAGGACGCGGTAGAACAGACACCAGCTCTCAGGGAAAAACTGCGCATCCTGGCCAAGGCGGACGGCGAAAGAACCTTCCTGGTCTATTTCCCCATCGACCTGGATGCTGAGATAAAAGCGACTTTCAAACTGGGTGACAAGGCCACGCCTTATGCCGGAATCTGGTTTAATCCGCGCACTGGCGAGAAGACCGCCATCGCTGGCGCGATATCCCTGCCCGGCCCGCTGCCTTCCCGTCCCAGCAGCGAGGACTGGATGCTGATCCTGCAGAAACACAAAGACTGATATGACCCCGCAGAATTGCTCCAATTTTGTGCTGACATTTTACGAAAGGAAGCAAGGTCAGCCTACAAAAATGGCATAAAGGAAGCGCCCATCCGCCATCTCAGGCCTAACTCTTTTTCCCAGAAATATGACTGCTCAAATTGAAAATTAGGCCCAAAATATAGCAAATTATCAAGGCTAAAAACTGGCCTTGAGGGCGCCGAAGAAATCCGGAAAACTTCAAAACTTTTCCGCGAACTCGGGGTAAAAAAAACTTAAAAAAAACTTTAATTTCTCTTGACAGGGGCCAAAAGCGATGTAAATTTTATGCAGTTATGAAGGCTGTAGGCCGTCTGTCGGTAGCCGGACGGCCTGGATTTCGACGGGCCGGCTGATGGCTTTTTTTGGGGCCAGTTCGGCGTAGGATAGTTGGCAAATTTAGTGGGAAGGAGGGGAATGATGTTTGGCAAAAAGGGGTCGGCAGTTTTCTTGGCAGTGCTGTGTATTGGTTTGACACTTTTTCTATTTGACTCAGTCTTCGCTGGCGGCCCGAGGCCTCAGGTAGAACGAAATCCACAGATAGGTGTATCGAAAATTAACGATAACCTGTCTTCACAAGACATCTTAACCAAAGGTGTTGCTGTGCTGCCTCCTGATGCGGTCGGGCGAAATCCAGAACCATTTGTTCTGACTGTAACTGAGGGGGACCTGGAGCCAATCACACAGAGCAGAAGGCTGGCTGAAAGGCGGGTCGTTGAGTCTTTGTCCGCCCTGGGCTGCAAGGTTATGACTTCGGCCGAGGCAAGGAAGCGCCTTCTGGAGGCTTCGGAATCCGAAAGCACGGATCCCCTGGTCCAAAAACTTCTTGCTTTGCAAGCTTACCCCGGGTCCCTTTCGTCAAATCTGTCCAGACCAGATTGGGCAGGAGAAAGCCCAGCAAATCTATACTGGCGTAGGGAAGCCACAAAGGCACTTGGCGAATACCTCGGTGTAGGCTACCTTTTGAGGGCCGTGTTGGTCTCCAGAAAAGTGGAAGAGGGGCTTCAACTTACGATATACTTTGACCTTTATGATACAAAGACTGGAGAGAGTGTCCTTTATGTCGTTGGCCGCGGCACAAGAGAGGCAGAAGAGAAGACAGACATCGCCAAAATGGCCTGTGAGACCGGCCTCAATGTGGCCCTGAAAGAGGTTGCGGCCAGGCAAGCAAAAGAAGACTGATAAAGACAATAAACGCTTAAAGCCTTTCAGCGGCGATGGAGGCCAGGTTACTGCGTTCGCTTTTCTCTAAGGTTATGTGGCCGAAAATCTTTTCCCCTTTCAACCGCTCCGCCGTATAGGTAAGCCCATTGGAGCTGGAATCCAGATAGGGATTGTCAATCTGATAAGGGTCGCCGGTGAGGACCATCTTGGTATCCTCGCCGGCGCGAGAGATGATAGTCTTTAGCTCGTGTGGGGTGAGGTTCTGGGCCTCATCCACCAGGATGAACTGGTCCGGGATGCTGCGGCCGCGGATATAGGTAAGGGCTTCCATCTCCAGTCTCCCCGCCTCCTCGAGTTCCTCAATGCGTCTATCCACCGAGGCATCTCCGGCCTTGGTGCGAAGCAGCAGTTTCAGATTATCAAATATGGGCCCCATCCAGTTGGCCAATTTCTCATCCTTGGTGCCGGGGAGATAGCCTATATCCCTACCCAGGGGCATAATGGGACGGGTGACAAAAAGTTTTTCATATTTACGCTCTCGCATCACCTTATGAAGACCGGCGGCAAGTGCCAGTAGCGTTTTGCCCGTTCCGGCACGGCCTACCAAGGTCACCAGTTGCACCCTGTCGGAAAGCAAAAGTTCCAGGGCTATTTGCTGCTGCAAATTGCGGGCGGAAATACCGTGGGGCTTCGCTTCAGCGAAGGATAGCGGCACTATCTCCCCTTCGCTCTTCCCTTGCTTGGCAAGGGCCGTGTGCTTTTCATTTGCGGAATCTCTGAGCAGGACGAACTCATTGGGCATCAGTTCATCCAAATCTATCTTGAGGCCCTTCTGGGCGTAGAAAGCATCTATTTCTTCTCCAGAAACTGTTACTTCCCGCCAGCCCGAATATAACTTGTCAAAATCCACCTTTTGCTTCTCAAAATCCATAGTGATAAGGCCGAGGGAATCGGACTTAATCCGTGCATTTATATCCTTGGAAACGAAGACCACTTTCTGGCCGCCCTGATGGATTTCATACGCCACGGAAAGGATGCGATTATCCGGAGTATCTTCGGTGAGGCCGGCCTGCGTCAAAGAGCCGGGCTTAAGCACCACGCGCAGGGTCCCGCCCTCTTCGTTGAGAGGCACGCCATCGCCCAAGCGCCCCTTATCTCTCAGGGCATCCAGAGCGCGGATGGCGGCACGGGCATTCCTGCCCAGGTCGGTATTCTCCGTCTTGAACTGGTCCAATTCCTCAATCACATCTATGGGTATAACCACCTCGTTATCGGCGAAGGAATGAATGGCCTCGGCGTTATGTAGCAGAACATTAGTGTCCAGAACGAAACTTTTCCTCATTGAAATTCCCCTTTTACAGATATTCTCTAAGAAGCAAAATTCCCAATATGACCTGAAGCCCCAGCAAGGTGCAGGCTGAGTAATTAAAACACATATGAATGAAGGCCCATCTTCGTCTGGCCTTTATGCCTCTGGTCAGAAGAAAGCCAATAACCGCCCCTATGGCGTAGAGGATTAAGATGACCACGCCGAGGTAAAAATGAAAAGAGCGGGCGATAGCACCATGATAACGGTGGGCCGTCCATATACCCCACAAAAATCCTGAAGAAAGCAAAACAAGGAAGAGCGCACCAAAAGCAATATGCGCCTTCGGATTGAACCGCCCCGGGAGAAGTCCGCCTTTGCCCTTCACCTGCAGGTAGCGAAGAAGGCCCAGGTATCCTGCGGCCACTCCGAAGACAATCGCCGCAAGTATCCAGATGGGATGGATAAAGGCCGATATGCCGGGCACTCGTATAAATCCATTAGCAAAAAAGACAGCCATCCTTTTTTCTCCTTAGAGCGTTTCCCCAAACCAACTTGCGGTGCGTTCTATCACCCGGCGCTCCCAACGGACGCCGTTAAATGTATGGTCAGCGCCTTTGACGATGTATTTTTCCGTGCGCACGCCCCGGCTCCTGGCGGTCTGGTAGAGGGCTTCAGACTCGCTCAGGGGAACAGTCTCGTCCTCAGTGCCGTGGACGATTAATATGGGGGCGGCGCTTCTGGCAATACCGGCCAGAGGGTTGATATTTGCCAGGTCCAAAGCGAAGGCCTTACCAATACGGAAGGCGCCGAATTCGGTATATCCGCGGCGCATGAAGCGAACCAGTTCCTCGGGTTCCAATTTGCTTATGAATAACTCTCTGATATGGGCCGGCGCCGACCACAGTGCGGCTGATTTTATCCCGGACTCAAGGCCCAATATACACCCGGCCACACAGCCGCCCATACTTAACCCCAGGATGCCTAAGCGGCCTCCATCCACTTCTCGCCGCCGCCCCAGAAACTTCAAGGCTGCCCGGGCATCGGCAATCTCCTGGGAAAGGGTCATATCGTGAAACCGGCCTTCGCTTTCGCCAGAGCCGCGAAAATCAAACCTTAAGGCCGCCATACCCTTAGCCTCTAAGGCCCGGGCCATCTTCACAAATAGAAAATGGGCTTCAATGCGATTCCCGGTAAAGCCGTGGCAGAGCAGAACCCCGGGGCATTTCCTTTTCCTTCCGGGAAGATGCAGGCTCGCCCGGATGACCTCTCTCTCACTTAGAAGTTCAACTGCCCTCAGCATCCTCTTTCTCCCTGGTCCGGGCCTCGTCTTGCAAGAATTTCTCGCGCGTGAGTTCCATATCCAAATACTTAATCCATTCGCAGTCCTGGTCAATGACGAAAAAGCGCCTTATATTGCGAAACCGGGTATTTCCGGTAAGGCGAACGCCAAAGGTATTCTCTCGCAGGAAGTCCCGTGTGACTGTAAAACCCAATTTTTCATAGCATCTTATAGCGCGTCTATTGAATTGGGCCACATCCAGCACCATTCGCTTAAATCCCATCTCGCCGAAATAGTATCTCAAGAAAACCCGCAGGGCCTCGGTGCCATAGCCTTTGCCCACCGCATCCGAAGCCAGGCTTATCCCTAAACGCGCCACTCCGCCTCGCCAGTCTATCTCCCTTAGAGAAATCTGGCCCATCATCCTGTCGGCTTCATCGTCAATGGCAAAGGAGATACGCCCGCGGCCGTTAACCCAGGTCTTATACCAGTAGTCGAGCATACCCGTGGTGGGTAGATAAATATTGTGATGGCGGTAAAGCGGGTCTTCATAGGGAAGCCACTTGGAGCGTTTATCCAGGTCTTCCCGGCTGAACTTGCGCACCTTCACCCGCGGCCCCTGGAGGATTCTATCCAATTGCGGCCGCGCCTTTATACCCAAAAACTCTTTTATGCCCATTACCGAATAATCTCCCGACCTTTTCTCCAGATTCTTATAGCAAAAATTGGCTTTTCTCACAAGTGAAAAATGAAACCCCCCCGGCTGCGGGCCGTCCAAATTTCCCAAAAAACCCTTGCAAGCAAGGTGGCGCCAGTTATAATCTCGTTAAACTGAAAACTCTTATGGGGGAAAGGGTCTTTTCTTAACGGAAAATCTGGCCCGCAGAGGAGTCACTCCGCAACACTTATTTCAAGTGGGGGCATAAGATGGGAAAAGAGGATATTGAAAGACTAATTGGAGAACTCTCGAACTTCCGCACCCGGGCACGATATCGGCGCCGATGCTGTAGAACCCTTGATTAAGGCCCTCTCATCTCACCGTGAGGCCGTGCTCTGGGCAGTCATCAGGTCTCTGGGAGACATTGGCGATGAGCGAGCCATAGAACCGCTCATCGGCCTTCTGGAAAAGGGTCGTATGAGCGAGGCCGCCGCCCGGTCTCTGGCCGCAGTTACAGGAACGGACCGGGGGGAGGACCCGGCAGCCTGGAGGAAGTGGCTGGAGGAGAAAACAGGCAAGGTGGAGGCCGCGCCAAAGCCAGAAGTGCCTGCAACCCAAGAGGAACTCCTCAGCCAGGTGGTTGCCGGAACACCACTGCGCTATACCAAGACCCAGGAGGGCTATCAAATCGTGGTGCCGGTGGAAGAGGGAAGAAGCCAGGTGGTGAAAATCCTCTTCGGCAGCAAAGATGCGGAGGGAGAGGAATTAGTGGTAGTTTATACTGAATGCGGCCCGGCCACGGAAAAGAATTTCGAGTGGGCGTTGAGGCAGAATCTGCGGATGCCTTATGGGGCCGTGGCCCTGAGAGAGGTTGAGGATAAAAAGACCTTTGTTATGGTAAACACCCATCTTCGCAGTATGGCCGAGGCCGAAGAGGTAAAGAAATCCGTCTTCACCCTGGCCAAGAAGGCCGATGCCGTGGAAAAGACGCTTACCAGAAGGGATGAATTGTAGTGCCTTCCAAGTAGCCGAGACTTCCCGCGGTTTTTTCAGGAGGAGTGCAGGTTCTATTTGGGACGGAGTATAGATGGGTATAAAGTTGGGCGTAAATATTGACCATACGGCGACCGTCCGTCAGGCGAGAAAGACGGATGAGCCCGACCCGGTCTGGGCCGCAGCGATTGCCGAGCTGGCCGGCGCAGATATCATCACCGTGCATCTGCGGGAAGACCGCCGCCATATAAATGACCGCGATGTGCATCTCTTAAAAGAGACCGTGGCCTCACCGCTAAATCTGGAGATGTCCCTGAATGAGGAAATTGTAAAAATTGCCTTAAAGATAAAGCCCGATGAGGCCACCATAGTCCCCGAGCGTCGGCAGGAGGTAACTACCGAAGGCGGTCTAAATGTGGTGGGTGAGGCCGCCCGAGTGAAGGATGTGGTAGCAAGACTAAGGGAAGCGGGCATCCGGGTCAGTCTGTTCATAGATGCCGAAGAGAAGCAAATCCGTGCCGCCAAGGATGCCGACGCCGAGGCCATAGAACTTCATACCGGAAAATACGCTACTGCTAAAAACGAGGCCAAGCGTGAGGCCGAACTGGAGAAATTGCGCCAGGGGGCGGAACTGGCCCATTCCCTGGGCCTTGAGGTGCATGCCGGCCACGGCCTCACTTATCGCAATGTGCAGCCCATAATCACGCTACCGCATCTTACCGAACTCCACATAGGCCACAGCATCATCTCGCGGGCGGTGCTTGCGGGTCTGGACCAGGCAGTGCGGGAGATGAAGGCGCTTTTGAAATAGATTTCGCGTTTAAGACCATAACTGGTTCTATGCCAAGCAAAAGGAGGCGGTGATGTTTTCCGGATGTATTGTGGCTCAGGTGACCCCTTTTAAGGATGGCGAGGTGGATTTCAAGAAACTGGACGAACTGGTGGAGTTTCACCTGGAGCAAGGCACGGACTGTATTTCCCCCTGCGGCACCACCGGGGAGTGCCCTACCCTATCTCACGAAGAACATGAAGCGGTGATTGCAAATGTGGTCAAAAAAGTTGCCGGCAAAATCAAGGTCCTCGCCGGCACCGGCTCCAATTCTACCTCCGAGGCCATCGGCCTCACCCGCTACGCCAAAAAGGTTGGCGCCGACGGCGCATTGATGGTCTCCCCTTATTACAATAAGCCCACCCAGGAGGGCCTTTACCAACATTACAAAGCGGTAGCCGAGGAGGTGGATATACCCATCGTCCTTTATAATGTGCCCGGCCGCACCGGGAGCTCTATCGCCCCGGAAACCGTAGCCCGCCTTTCCCAAATCAAAAATATCGTGGCCATAAAAGAGGCCTCGGGTTCGCTCGACCAGTCAAGCGCCATCCGCGCCCTTTCGGATATTACCATACTCTCCGGCGATGATTCCCTCACCCTGCCCATTATGTCCGTGGGAGGCCAGGGCGTGGTCTCGGTAGTGGCCAATATCGTGCCCGCGGATGTCAAAGCGATGGTTAGTGCTTTCAAGGAAGGCAAAACTGCCGAGGCCGAAGAACGCCACCGTCGGCTCTTCCCCCTTTGCCGGGCTATGTTCATTGAAACCAATCCCATCCCGGTGAAAACGGCGATGCGCTTCCTGGGAAGACTGAACGGCGAACTGCGCCTTCCTCTATGCCCTATGCAGCCAGCCAATGAGGAAAAACTAAAGGAAGCGCTTAAGGACTATCGTCTGCTATAAAACCCACACGCACCACCACCTCCTTTGTCCGAAAGGAAACTCTGAAGATGGCAGCGGAAGGCAAACCCAAAACCTACCAGCGGCCAAATGTGCTCCCTCTTTCTCTGGCCGCCTTTTTTAACGACACCGGCTCGGATATGCTCTTTGCCTTCTATCCCCTCTTTTTGGTCCTCATACTCAAGGTGAATATGGGACAGTTGGGGGGGCTGGATAGCATCGCACTCTTTGCCGGGCTCCTTCTTCGCCCGATCACCGGCCTCATCGCAGACCGCAAGGGCCGGCGCCACTTCATCTGGGTGGGCTATTCGTGCCTTATGCTTTCGCGCGCCTTGCAAGGCCTGGCCCGTATCTGGTGGCACCTGGCCCCGCCTAAAATTATCTATGAAGTTGGCCGCGGGGTGAGAAATCCGCCGCGGGAGGCCTTAATGGCCGATTCCGTGCCGCAAGAGGAGCGCGGGCTCGCTTTTGGCCTGCTTGATTCTATGGACACCCTGGGGGCTATGCTGGGCCCGCTTTTGGGCCTGGGGGCTATGCTGGGCCCGCTTTTGGGCCTGGGTATATTCTACTTGTTACGCTACTATACCGACCTCGGCACCGAGAGCACCTTTCGGTTCATCTTCTTCGCCGCCGCCATTCCTACTGTAATGAGTATCTTTATTATCATTACCAGGACGCGAGAGGTGAAGGAATTTGGCGGCTCCGAGGTAAGTTCTGCAAGCCAGAGTCCAAGAGGCTCGCGGCTGGCGGCCGTAAAGGCGCATAAAACTCTCCTCATCTTCACCATCATCAGTTGTCTATTCGCCTTCTGGGCGGTGACAGAGAATTTTATGCTGGTCTGCGGGCTCAGGATTCTGGATATAAGCCGTCAGGAAATGGGCGAGATCTGGCTCGTGGTTATCCTTTACTGTTTTATAAATGTTACCTTCGCGCCCACCGCTCTTTATGCCGGCAGGCTCTCGGATAGAATTGGAAGGAAACTGCCCATATTCTTGAGTCTGGTTATCCTGGCCGCGCTCACTCTCGGCTTTGCCTTTGTAGGGCCCACATATTGGCACATAGGGCTTCTTTTTGCCCTGCACGGCATATATCAGGGGTTCCTCAAGCCGGCGCAGAAGGCCTTTGTGGCCGATTTGGCCCCGGAGGAGTTAAGGGCCACCGCCCTGGGCGGATATTCTATGCTCGTCGGTGCGGCAGCGGTGCCGGGGCCCTTTATCTTCGGGCTTCTCTGGC
>LIZR01000102.1 GCA_001302825.1 Planctomycetes bacterium DG_23
ATGAGGCAAAAAGTTCCAGGAAATTTGATTTTTTTAGGGATAAAACACTAATTACACCCTTCAGGACCCTGAGGCCTTCAGGGCCGAAGGGCGAATTAGGCGCTTGCCCGACTTTGGCGGGAATTACACGAAAAATACGAGAACACTGAACAAACAATGATACCTGCCTGCCGGCAGGCAGGGATGAGTTGATAGTAGCGTTTACTTCTCTTTCGGTGCGGCTTTGAAACAGCGGACGAAATGGCCGGGCTGGATTTCTTCCAGTTCCGGTTCGCTTCTGCGGCAAGAATCCTCGGCAATTGAACAGCGGGGAGAAAAAAGACAGCCCGGGGGCGGCTCAAGCGCCGAAGGCACATCTCCGGGAAGGGGAATTCGCTCACTTCTGGCCTTAGGGTCGGGAACCGGGATGGCGGAAAGAAGGGCTTTGGTGTAGGGGTGCAGAGGGTTGCGGTAGATTTCCTCCCTTGAGGCCATCTCCACTATCTTTCCAAAATACATCACGGCCACCTCATCGCTTATATGCTCCACCACGGATAAGTCGTGAGCGATGAATAGGTAAGCCATTTGGAATTCAGCCTGGAGGTCCTCCAGGAGATTTATTATCTGGGCGCGAATGGATACATCCAGGGCACTCACCGGCTCGTCACAGACGATGAAATCTGGATTGAGGGCAATGGCGCGGGCAATGCCGATGCGCTGGCGCTGGCCGCCGGAGAACTCGTGCGGATAGCGGCGTGAATGAGCCGCTTCTAAACCCACGCGCTCCAGGAGTTCAGCCACTTTTTCCCTTCGCTCCCTGGGAGTTCCTATCTTGTGCACGGCCAGAGGCTCGCCCACGATGCCACCCACGGTCATCCTGGGGTTCAAGGAGCCGAAAGGGTCTTGAAAGATTATTTGCATAAATTTACGAGCCTGGCGAAGTCTCTTGCCTTTAATGCCGAAAAGGTCCAGGTCTTTGAAGACGACCCTGCCGGCGGTAGGCTCCAGGAGGCGAAGGATGGTGCGGCCGAGAGTCGTCTTACCGCAGCCGGATTCTCCGACGAGGCCCAGGGTCTTCCCCTTATCCAGGGTGAAAGAGACATCGTCCACGGCCTTGATGTGACCTTTGATGCGGGAAAAGACGCCTCTACGCACAGGAAAATACTTTTTCAGATTATGGACAGAAAGCAAGTGCCCATTTTGGTGCACAGCCCTCTCTTGACGGCCAGACCGTAGGCCCCGGTCGTCCCTGACCGGGGTCATCTGTCGGGGTCCGGGACGACCCCGACTACTATGGGAGGACAGGTGACTGTTTTCCTCAAATGGTTCGTTAGTTTTCACATTAATCCTCTGGCCCGAAATATAGCCAGCAGGCCGCAGTGCGGCCCGGGGCGATTTCCTTGAGAGGCGGCTCCTTTTTGGGGCATATATCCATAACATAGCGGCAGCGGGGATGAAAACGACAGCCCGCAGGCCAGTTCAAGGGATTGGGCACCACGCCGGGGATGGCCACGAGCCGTTTCTTTTCCGCACCCAGTTTGGGGAGAGATTCAAATAGGCCCATAGTATAGGGATGCTTGGGGTCGCTGAAGAGTTCCTCAGCATCGGCGTGCTCCACAATCTTACCCGCATACATTATGTTTATCTCATCGGCAAGTTGGGCGATAATGCCTAAATCGTGAGTGATCAAAAGTATGGACATACCGAATTCTTCCTGAAGCCCCTGAAGGAGGTCGAGGATTTGGGCCTGAATGGTAACATCGAGAGCGGTGGTGGGTTCGTCGGCGATGAGCAGGTCCGGGCCACAGGCCAGGGCCATAGCAATCATCACCCGCTGCTTCATCCCGCCGGAAAGTTGGTGAGGATATTCGTCCACACGCATTTCCGGAGAGGGTATGCCCACGGTATGCAAAAGTTCCACGGTGCGGGTCCTGGCCTCTCGCCTGGAGGCCTTTTGATGGAGCACTATGGCCTCCATAATCTGGTTTCCCACGGTAAAGACGGGATTAAGGCTGGTCTGAGGTTCCTGGAAAATCATAGCGATATCGTTTCCGCGCACCCGGCGCATCTGTGGCTCAGTGAAGAGGAGCAGGTTCTGGTTCTTAAAGGTAACCTCGCCCTCTACGATACGCCCGGCAGGCCGGGGAACAAGGCGCAGAATGGATAGGGCGGTGACCGTCTTGCCGCAGCCCGATTCGCCTACCAGCCCCACGGTCTTGCCCTCAAGAATGTCGAAATCAACCCCGTCCACGGCCCGGGCTGTGCCCTCATCGGTGAAGAAATATGTCTTGAGGTCACGAATAGAGAGCAGCCTCTCATCCCTTTTCACATCCACGGTATTTTTATTATGCCCTTCGGCTGAATGCATCGCGCAAGCCCTCACCAAAAAGATTGAAGGAAAGAACGGTCAGAAGTATGGCCAGGCCGGGAAAAAGGGTGAGCCACCAGGCGTCAAAGATATACAGGCGGCCCTCGGCAAGGATATTGCCCCAGGTGGGGCGAGGCGGCTGGACGCCAAAACCCAGGAAACTCAGGCCCGCTTCGGTGAGTATGGCGCCGGCCACACCCAGAGTCGCCGAGACCAGAACCGGAGCCAGTGCATTAGGGAGTATGTGTTTGAAGATAATCTTTCTTCTTTTGGCGCCCACGGCCTCAATGGCTTTGACATAATCCCTTTCTTTTATGGAGAGGATTTCGGCCCTGACGAATCTGGCGGTTCCGGTCCAGCCGGTCAGCCCTATGACTATCATTACATTCCAGAAATTAGGCTTGAGAAGGGCCACCACAGTCAGAATCAAAAAGAATGTGGGAAAGCACATTACCACATCCACAAACCTCATCAGCAAGGGGTCCACCCAGCGGCCGAAATATCCGGCGATGCTGCCGATAAGAACGCCGACGGTAATAGCCACGCCCACCGCAACAAAACCTACCAGGAGAGAGATTCTGGTTCCGTGAGCCATTCGGGCCAGGACATCGCGGCCCAGTTGGTCGGTGCCGAAGGGATGCTGCCTTGAAGGGCCTTGAAGTTGAGCGACAAGTTCGGTGGCTGTGGGGTCGCAGGGAAAGTGCACCTCAAAGATGGAAAATATCCAGAAGAGGAAAGCGACCAGGGACAGGATGAGAAGAGTCCCGGCGCCGAAAACGGCCAGTTTATTCTTCCTGAACTGTCTGAAGAAGTCGCGATAAGGGCTATATGGACGGGACGGCTGCTCACTCATATCACTTTCATTTATGAGTGCATTTTCAGTCATATCTAATCCTCGGGTCAACTACGGCATAAAGCACATCAGCGATGAGGTTTCCCAAAAGAACCAGCACGGCGGATATGGTGGCCAGGGTCATTACCGTGGGATAATCCCGGGACATCACTGCGTCATAGCCGAGTCTGCCTATTCCGGGCCAGGCAAAAATGGTCTCGGTGATGACTGCGCCGCTTATGAGGCTGGGGATGAGAAAGCCGAAGATAGTTATGAGGGGAAGAAGGGCGTTGCGCAGGGCGTGGCCGTAACGCACTTCATCTTCGGCAAGGCCTTTGGCCCGGGCGGTTCTAATGTAATCCTGTTCCAGAACCTCCAGCATACTGCCCCGGGCATATCTGGAAAGCCAGGCAATCCCTCCTATACCCAAAACCAGTGAGGGAAGAAGTAAATGCCAGGCCCGGTCAAAAAATGTCGCCGAAACTCCAAGTCCGGGTAGCCCAAAGGTGCGATCACCCAATACCGGAAGTCCGAAGCCTTTGACAAAAAGAAGAATGAGCATATAGGCCAGCCAGAAACTGGGCATAGAGATGCCCAAAAAGGCCAAGAAGGTGGTGGCGTGGTCGGCCATAGAATAGCGATGCGAGGCGGAGAAGACGCCCAGGGGAATGGCTATGCTAAAAGTGATTATGGTGGAGATGACGCTGAGCAGGATGGTGGCCGGAAGTCGCTCCAGGATTTTGGTTATCACCGGGCGGCCGTCTTTGAAAGACTTCAGTTCCCCCGTCAATAAATCCTTGAGCCAAAGCCCATATTGTTTGTGGAGTGGTTCATTCAGATGGAAGTTTTTTTCCCACTGCTCAATCACCGCTGGCGAGACTTTGGGGTCAAGTTGCTGGCCGATGGGACCACCAGGGGCGATGTTAATCATTAAGAAGGAGATGACGGTAATGCCAAAAAGGGTAGGGATACACTGCAGTATCCGTCTTATTATATAAGTGGTCATACCCCCCTTACCTTTAAGTTTCAGGGCTGGAGACTATGGGCTTTTACTCTCACCCATTTCTCCAGAAAATAAGTGAGGCCACTTTTGGTCATCTTTATTTCCTCTAAAACCGGCTTGCCCGAGGCATCAACCGTCCTTATTCTAAAGGCGCCTTTGTGAAGGGCCGGGGTGGATTCTGGCATAAAAAGAAAGGTATAGGGCTGGTCTTCGGCGATTAGGAAATGGATTTTATGATAAATCTCTTTTCTTTTCTCGTGGTCATATTCTGAGCGGCCGGCCTCTATGAGCCTATCTACCTCGGAGTTGTTGTAATAGACAAAATTGAGCCCCTTTTCGGCCTGGCTGGAGTGCCAGATTTGATATTGGTCCGGGTCGAGACCCAAACTCCAGCCCAAAACACAGGCCTCATAATCACGGGGGTTAATCTTATTACTGAGGAATACGGACCATTCGTAAAGGGCTATTTCTACCTCTATGCCTATTTCTTTCAACTGTCTTTGCACCAGTTCGGCAGTGTTTTTGCGCAGGGTATTTCCGTTATTGGTAATGAGAGTAAATTTGAAGCGCTTGCCTTCTTTATCCAGAAATCCGTCGCCGTCCGTATCCTCCCAGCCGGCCTCTTTTAGAAGCATTTTGGCCTTTTCCGGGTCATACTCCAGGGGCTTCACATCGTGGTTATAATACCACATATGATGGGGATAAGGCCCGGTGGCTATCCGGCCCAGGCCGTAGAGAAGATAATCAACAATTTCCTGTCTATTAATGGCGTAAGTAAGGGCCCTTCTTACTCTTTTATCGGCAAACAGAGGCACTTTCATATTCCAGCCGATATAAGTATAACCGTAAGCCGGAGTCATATAGACCTTGAAATCTTCGTCCAAACTGAAGCGCCTATACTGATGGGCCTCAACCCCGTAATAATCTATGCTTTCAACCATAAATTCCATCTCCCTCAAGGAGGACTCCGGAATTATGCGCATAGTTATTTGGTCCAGATTGGGCGGCCCCCGAAAGTAACCCTTATTGGCAACCACAGTGATTTTCTGGTCGGAAAGCCATTCCTTAAACTTGAAAGGGCCGGTGCCTATGGGCTGTCTATTAAAAGAGGCGGTGTTCACATCCTCATTTTCTAAAATATGTTTGGGTATAACGCCCATAGCCCAGGTCTCAAGACTGGGCGAAAAAGGCTGCTTATACCTAATTCTTACTGTATATGGGTCGGGTATCTCCAGGTTCTGCACCAACTCATAGTCAGAGCGCCTTGTGGTGTTAGTCTTCTCGTCCATAATTTTTTCATAAGTAAATTTGACATCTTCAGCAGTAAAGGGTGCTCCGTCGTGCCACAGCACTCCCTTTCTGAGGTGAAAGGTGATAATAGGATTATTATCTATGAACACCTCTTCGATTCTCTGTATAGCGCCCAAGGGAGGTTCTTGCCCTTGGCCGGGTTCTTCCAGAGGCGGATTGATTATTGAGCCAATTAGACTCAGAAGTGTCTGGGGGTCGCCCAGCATCTTGACCGTAAAGAGGTCCGAACGCTCCACGCTGTATTTCAAAATCCTCTTTTTAAGCACTTCATCCGCATTAATCTTTTCCTTGAGCCGCTGCAGCATTTCTTGCGCCTGGCACTCTGCGCCGTCAGCAAATTTCTTCTCGGTATCCACGGCCACATAGATGGACTTTATAGGCTCAATTTTCTCTGGAGATATAATTTCCAGCACTCTTTGCTCAAAAGCGCGGCCAGCGGTGTCCAGATATATTTCCAACCCTACCGACGATATCCGCCGGAAATCTTTGATTTTGAGTTCGGCGAGTTCTTCTGGAGAAAGTTCATCTTTCAGCAGGGAAAGGGCCTCTTCGCCGCGGAGGCCGCTATCGGGCTTGAGATATAGCGTCGAGATTTGCTCAGTAGTCCAGGATTCGGCCAAATCTCCGACTAATTCCAGATTCTCGTTATATTTAATGAGGCCGTTAAATACCAACTCAGTTATTGCTCCAGACGCTGTGTCAGCATGAAGGATAGGATTTAGCCTATCTGCATCACCGCTGGAGGTGAGCACCAACTGGTTAACCTTTTGTCCAAAATTCCTCTTGGCGATGAGAAAAGCGGTCAGAAAAAAGATAAAAACGATGAGAGGCAGAGAGAATAAAAGGCGCTTAAACCTCATTTTTTTACTCCTTCATTTATTTCATTATACTAAACAAGATTTGTCCTGTCAACTATAACAATAATAGGGAGAAATAGCCTACTTTTTCAGGTTTGGAGATGATGGAAATGCGGAAAGTTCAGGGAGATAAAGCAGCGGGGCTAAGCAAAAGAAGTGCGATTTTCTTCCCACCAGGAGCGCCAGGAGTCGAGCGCCTGGGTGCGCTCTTCCTCGTCTCTGGCCTCGATGTAGCCGAAATTCTCACCCGTGAGTTTGCGCAAGGCCTCCGCAACCCTTTCCTTGAATGCCAGCACCCGGGCCTTGGCCTGTACCTCAGTAGGCAAGGGGGCGAGCAAAATATCCACAAGTGGGGAAACGGCTCTTCGCCCGCCAATCTCGCCCAGCGCCCAGGCAGATAAATCCTTTAATAACTCATCGTTGCCGCCCAGTATATTAAGAAGCGGCTCTACCGCCTGGGTCTCCTTTTGTAGCCCCAGCCCCTTTATAGCCCAGTAACGCACGCCGCTGCTGCTGTCTTCCAAAAGGCCGAGCAGGGCGCGGCTGGCTTCTGCGTTGCCCGCCTTGACCTTAGCCAGGGCCATAGCCGCATTCAGACGAATATCAACCTCTGTTTGCTCACGGCAGATTCTGATGAGGTCGGTGACAGCGCGCTCACCCAGTCTTTCTATCTCCTCACGAACCATTACCCGAAGTTCGCTGATTTTTTGCTTGGTGAGCGGCTGGTCGGGAAAGTTTGCGAATAAACGCTCCATTCTGGAAATGTTGGTTCTCATAGCGGATGTTTGCCGAGTCGTGGTGGAAAGGACCCTTTGGGCCGTGTCCAGGCGGGGGTCGGGATTGTTCGGAGGCGCAGACAAAATCTTTTTTAATTCCATTATGGCTTCGGACTGGGGAACTTTTTCTTTTGGCGTGGCTAAAACTTCAATAAGCACATCCTTCCATTGGCGTAAAAGACGGGCTTGCTCTACTTCCAGAACCTCTTCTTGTGCCCAAATGGAAATGCAGATGGTAAAGATAGCCGCTGATGCCAAAGGGACAACAAGCGACCTTTTCATCGCCGCCCCTTTCTACGCAGAACTAAATCCTAAAGGAACATATTCCAGGCTCTACGAAATAATATCATCCACTTAAATGGTTGTCAACAAAATTTTTGAAGAGAAGTAAGAAGCATCAAGCCCTCTAAAAGACAGAGGGCTTGATAGGCGTCTTTTGGTGCGGCTGTGCTATTCCAGGACCAAATTGGTGCTGGTGGATACTACGCCAGAAAT
>LIZR01000103.1 GCA_001302825.1 Planctomycetes bacterium DG_23
TTTTTAGAATCTTATGGCTGCTTCCAACACTTATCTTAAGCTCATTTGCTATCTGGTTTATGTTATATTGTTGAGTGATATTTCTTAAAAGAAAGCCTATAATTTTGGAAGTATTTTTAGGCAGCATCTTTATTCACCTTTTGTGAATAGTTATTCACTTTTGTTGAATACTATATGTTATATACTTTACTCTTGCGGGATTGTCAATAAAAACGCCTTGTTCAAAATACAAAAACTGCTTCTGCCATTTCCATTCTTAATTAACAAACGATTCAAACCGCAGGTTTTGGTAAATTTTCTCAGGGCTGCCAATCCACCAGCAATTGCAGGATTTCGTCTTCTATGGCCTTAATGGGTCTGGAGGAGCCTGGAAAATCGTTGAAAAGGAAGGAGAAGGCGAGGGTGTGGCCGGAGGTGGTGTGGACATATCCGGAAAGGGCGCTGACCCCGGCGGCCGTGCCGGTTTTACCCAGAACGCGGCCCTGGTAGGGCGATCTCCTGAGGCGGCTTCGCATAGTCCCATCAAGGCCGGCCTGGGAGAGGCTCTCCTTCCAGACCTGGCTGTGGGGGTGAGCGGCCATAAGTTCAAGTAGTGTGGTGATTTGCATAGGACTGAAGCGGTTGCCATCGGCTAACCCGGAGCCATCCACCATATGATAAGTTCCCGGGGCGATGCCCAGTTCGCCAAGAAAATCGGCCGCGGCGCGGATGCCTGCGGGCCAACTTCCCTCCCCTTTTTTCTCTTTGCCCAGGGTTTTGAGGATTTGCTCGGCGTAAAAATTTTGGCTGCGTTTATTGGCGATTTTGATGCTCTGGGCCAGAGTTGACTTGTGTTCCGTGATAAGGGTGAGCCGGGCATAGTCAATCTCTTCGTTGGCATCCACCAGGCGGACCTTGCCGTCCACTTTCACCCCCGCGCGCTTAAGTTCCTCTTTCAGTACCGTAGCCAGATAAAGGGGCGGGTTATGTACGCTCACCCAAAGAGAAATGGGGCGGCTGGCGTCGGGAATTTCCCCGCTTACGCGCACCTCATTTGTGCCGGCTATGCGGTAAACATTAACAGTGGCGGTGCCCTCAGCAACTACTCTGGGGCTTTCTTTAATCTCTAAATAGGAAGTGTGAGGAGATTTTAAGACCGTGGCCCAGGCTCTCTCGGCCTTAACGGGCGTGACCACAAGTTTGAGACAATTATCGTTAAAGGAGAGGGCGGAAATTTCCGCGGCGTACCAGTAGGGAAGGTCTTGCATCGGCCAGTGCGGATTGATGTAGGCGCGGTCAAAGAAGCGGTCGTCAGCGATGATGGAGCCGGTGATTTTTTTTATGCCGCTTGCGCGGACGGCCCGGGCCCATTTGCGGGGTATAGCCAGGGCATCTCCCTTATAGAATCTGCCGGAGATGTTGGGGTCGCCGCCGCCCACGAGGATTACATCGCCCGTATTGGAGGCCGCATCAAAAAGTTCATCCGCATGGAAACTATAAAGCACTTTCCCTGCAGGCCCATACGAGCCGCCCGTAGGGTCGAGCAGTTGAATTACCCTGAGGCCAAACTCTGCCTCTTTGGGCACCCGTTGATAAAGGATCTCATCTATCTCGCGCCGCAGGTCTTCCCCGGCCCACACCACAGACGCCAGGAAGAGCAAGCTTGAGAAAAATAAAACTTTTAGTCCCTTACTCGCAGGCATCCTCTATGTTTTCCCTTTAGCCCCAGAAGTGAAAGAAAAACCTAAAATATGTTAGCCGTGTCGGCCCGGCTTCTGACGGGCCGCCGTGTCAAAAAATACACCACGGAATTCACGGAACAAACAAGAGAAGGCTTTAATCCTGCACTGCTGCCTGGCGGCCTGGCTGTCCAGCCGCCTGGCTATTGATATTTCTCGTTATTCTCCTCCCACCACTGGAGCCATTTTTGGACGGTGACTTGCATAAAGGAATCGCGCTGGCCAGGCAAGGGCAAGGGGGGTTGATGAATATCGCTGATAGATGCCCCGGTTATTTGCTCTAAGGCCCATATGACCTCTACCTGGATCTCTTCTGTTTTGGGAAGCCTCGTCCCAGGCTTCGATACTTCCTTGAGGCAGGCGATGAGCGGACCCACCGCGTCATCCGAGCCAATTTTCCGTAGCGCACCCGCAGCCTCCATGCGAACATAAGAATCCGGGTCAGAGAGCAGTCTAATTAAGTCCGGCACGGCCGATTCTTCCTTAAACTCTCCCAAAGCGTAGGCCAGTGCTTTTTCAAACGCTCTGGGTTATTCCCCGAGTTATCATCCTAACATACGAACATCGTTAGCAACCTTACACTGCACACATTCTGAGCCATACGATGGTCGTTATTGTGCCAGAAACTCCTTCGTCAACTCTGTAACTATGGCATATTTCTCGGCTACTGTGCTCAATGGATCATTGTCTCGGAAGCACTGTTTGTCAAGTTGTCTTCGGGCATCACCGCCAGGCCAAATACGCCAGCTATCGTTGTCGATAACATCGGCAATCACTAATTCTCCATCGAGAAGGCGCCTGCCAACTTCTATCTTCATGTCAGCGAGGGTAACGGAGCCGCGTAATGTAACAACTCGACGCCATGCGCTTTCCAAGACCAGGAACGAGGGAATCATTAGAGATTGGATGATTTTGCGAGACTCATCGCGACTGCAAAGGGGTTCTATCTCCATGAGCGGCGCTGACTGAGAGAGGGGTTCCTTAGCGGGGTAGAGTCTCCAGCATTCATCCTCGATCTGGATATGGGGGTCCGTGTAGACGCCCTCCTGCCAGATGCCTTCACGCAGGAATTGCCGTCGCGCGTTATCCTCTTCAATCAGGTAAGGTGTCTCTGAGATGGGAGGAGCAACTACAGACCACTTGTGAAAGAACTCACACACTAAATCGTCGAAGCAGTGAGGTGTGCCGTTTCCCCGGATGAACCCGGGGTTGCGTTTCAGAAATGCCCCCCACGCGTAGCGCCGGACCACGAGTTCCAGTGGCAGCATCTCGCACTGTTGACAGAGAAGAGAGGTTGGAGACACACGCTCAATAAATGCTGTCGGTAAGCCTCGCTGATTCAGCAGTGTGAAAACGTTTGCAGCCTGTGTTGTTTTGTGAACACTAATCCCTTCTATCTTCTCACGCTTCGCAGCGTCTCCACTTGTCAGAACATCCTTCGTCTCCAGAATAACTGTCTTTTCCCTTAGGCCCAGACGGACTATCTTTGTTTTTCCTTCGGTGATGATCATCTTCACCTCCTAGGCGACAACAAGCAAATTCGAACGCTAAGAGCTGACAAAACAGCCGCCAATAGAGCTATCATCATAAGGAAGCAAGAACGGCCGGGAGTATGCCCGCGGGGGCGCCACAACTTCTATCTAGCAATTCCGGCCTTGTGTAACGACGTTTCGAGAAGCTGCCCAAAACGGTAACCTCACCACACAAATACTCTCTAAATAGAAGACCAGATATGTGAAAGAATCTGCTCCCGAGCCCAGTGACGGGTTCTGTCATAGGCAAGCAGATAGACAAACACCCGCATCTTTATTGGCGTATAGAGATAGTAATAGCCGGCGACAGAGCCAAAGAGAACCAGCGGGATGAGGAAGAAACTGGCTATCATCCAGCGTTTGAACCTATCCGGCCGTTTTTCGTCCACATTACCTGCCCTCAAGAAATTTTTCTTTTTAAGAAATTATAGCATAGGAACTGCAGGGGTCAAGGCCATTCAGCCAGACACCAAAGTCGTCACTGGTCACTCGTCATCGGTCATTCGTGCATCGCATCGTATCTGCCCGGCCAGGGAGGATGCTCTCCATCCGAAGGGCTATTCGAATGACGAGTTTTGGATCACAAATGACGGCTCAGACTCTGTGTTCTCTGTGGTTGTCTTTTTTCGTGCAATTTGTTTAATTCGTGTAATTCGTGTTTTATTTTTTATCTGCGTTCATCTGCGTTATCTGCGGTTTCTTTTCTCTGTGCGCTCTGTGGCCTCTGTGGTTCAGTTTCTGTCTTTGGTGACTAATTTGCGTATATCCAGAAACCAGTGAGTGTCTTTTAAGACCGGGGCGCTTTCTATAATCTCCAGGCGGCGTTTGAAAAGGGGGCCGTCGGTTACCAGGGTGTGATATTCGCCCCCTTCTCCGGCCGGGTCCACGCCCAAGGCTTCTAACTCGGCGAGCAGGGCCTCATTCACTTTTCGGCCCACGAATTCCGGGCCGAAAATCTTGCTCTCCGCGGCGACCACCGTGGCCTCAAAGCCGGCGGAGATGAAGTCAAGGAAAACCTCGCGGCACCCTCGGCCCCAGAGGGGTTCCACGGCCTCAATCCCCAAAATCTGGCATTTTTTCTCTATCCACTCCTTGTGCTCCTCAAGGGCGATATCGCCGAAGACCATGGCCTCAGCACCTTTTGCTTTAAGTTCCGAGACCGCAGAGATGAACTCCTCTTCGTATTCCTCCATACCCCGGGGGACTATCCTTTGCACTGCTGGGGTACTCAAGGCGCGGGCCTGCTCACTCATCACTTTCATCTCAATGCCGTGAGAAAGCGAGCGCTTGAACTGCCGGGAGAAAAAGGTGAGGAGCCACGCCACCTGGTAGCCGCTTCTGGTGGCCTCAAAAGCAGCCAGGCAGGAATCCTTCCCCCCACTCCAGGAACTAATAGCCTTGGTCATAATCGTTCCCATATGCCGTGGGCGGCCTCGTCCCCGAGGCCGCCTGCCCTATAGTAATTCCTCAAGCCCCAGGATTTCTGCGGCGTTTCGCCACCAGATGCGCTCTTCCACCTCTTTGGGCACACCGAGCGCCTGATGCAGGTCGCGGTGAAACTCCATCATTATCTCAGGTGCCGGGGTGTCCGAGCCAAAACAGAACTTGCCCAGAAGATGCATATTTATGCTTTCCTCAAAGAGGCGATGGCGGTCTCCCCGGGGCTCATCCGTTGGGGCGCCCACACTGCGATATTTGAAAAGTTCCTTGAAGAAGGACAAAGGCATCGCCCGCAGTTGAGAGCCGGCCAAATCAAAATAGACATTGCGGTGATGGTCGGCCGCAGCGCAGGCCTCCCTGAACCAGGGGCTGCCCAGATGAGCGCCAATCATTCTGAGTTCCGGAAAGGCCCGGGCCAGGGTATCCAGACAAAGGGGATGCATCCAGAACACCTTCAGAGGCGTGAGTGCCCGTAGAAACCCGGTATGGAAAAGTATGGGCATCCCCAGGCGCTGGGCCTTATCGTAAAAAGGGTAAAATTCCTGGGAATCATACGAGGCGGCCGGAGTGGTCATCTTCAAACCCCGGAAGCCCTCTTCATTGAACCTCTCCACCACCTCGGGCCGGTCCTTGCCCAGGAGGACGAAGGCAAAGCCAATCACGAAATCCGGGTAACGCTCAAAGGCCTGCTTCACACTGGCGTTGTTGCCGCATAAGACCACCCGGGCCATATCCGGCGCGCGATAGTGTTCCACCCGCTGGTCAACATCCTGGTCGTCTTCCAGATGGGCGTGGATATTGATAATCACGGGAAACCTCCTTGGAAAAGATGGACAAAAATCCTTGACCGATATTTTCACTTTTTATAATATCATCCTCGGCACAAAATTTCAAGCAAGGTTCGCAGCCGCCTGTCACCTCGGGCGTGGGGTGACGAGACGCCTTTAACGCCGTAGTCGGGGTCGTCCCCGACCCCGACAAATGCAAAGTCGCCTCATTACCAAGGCGGCCTCAGGGACGAGGCCGCCTACGGCCCCTATGGGCCGCCCGTATGGTGCGGTGGGCAGACTCCCTTAAGAGACGAGCCAGCGCTATGGCTTCGCAAGAAAAAGGAGCGCGTTATGGATTACGGGAATTTCGTTAAAGAGAAAATAGAGGAAATTCGCGCGGCCTGTGGCGAGGAAAAGGCCATTAATGCCCTTTCCGGCGGCGTGGATTCCTCCACCGTCACTATGCTCGGCCATAAGGCCCTCGGCGATAGGCTCAAAACCGTCTTTATTGATACCGGCGTTATGCGCCAGGACGAGCCAGAGACTGTGGCGAGCGACTTTGCCGCCCTCGGCGTAAAGGTGGACCTGGTGGATGCCAAAGATGAATTTTTCCGGGCCTTCAAGGGCCTGCTTGACCCGGAGGAAAAGCGCAAGGCCTTCAGGAACACATTTTACACGGTTCTGGGCCGGGAGGTTAAATCCTGGGGCGCGAAATTCCTGCTGCAGGGAACCATCGCCGCCGATGTAGTGGAGACCCAGCGCGGGGTAAAGACCCAGCACAATATCTTAGAGCAAATCGGCATAGACCCGGCGGAATATGGCTTCGCCGTGCTTGAGCCCTTGAAGGAACTCTATAAGCACCAGGTGCGCGAGGTGGCCAGGGCCTTAGGACTGCCGGAAACGAGTTGCCAGAAGATGCCCTTTCCGGGGCCGGGTCTGGCCACCCGGGTCATCGGCGAAGTCACGCCTGAGCGTGTGGAGACGGTGCGCCAGGCGGTGAGCATCGTGGAGGAGGAAGTTGCGCCGCTAAAGCCCTTCCAGTGCTTTGCCGTGCTCCTTTCCGACCGGGCCACCGGCCTAAGAGAAGGAAAAAGGGCCTTCGGGGAGATTATCGTGGTCCGCTCGGTGGAAAGCAAAGACGCGATGACCGCGGAAGTTACCGAGATACCCTACGAGATTTTGAAGCGCGTGCAAAGCCGCATTTGCGCTGAGATACCTTCGGTTACCAAGGTGCTCTACGACCTCACCCCCAAACCCCCCAGCACCATTGAATATATTTGATTTGCTTTTTTATACCCACTCCAGGGCGAAGAGTTCGGCCGAGCGCAATTTGAAGTGCAGGATAACTTCCTGGCCTTCGGCGATGCCGATGTCGGTTTTGCCGGCCCAGGTTACCGGCTCGGACATATTGTTGCCGTGCATGGGCTTACAGTCTTCCGCTGAACGGCCTTCAACCCCGAAGATGCCCACGCGCACTTCACCGGCGCGGTGGGCGCGATAGTTGAGGCGCATCTCGCGGCCTGCGGGAGTTATGGGATAAGTCCAGAATTCGCCCTCCAGGTCGGCCTTCACCGCGCACAAGCGCCCTTCCGGCCACCAGGCCCACGCCCGGCAAGCCGCCCCGACCACCCCGGGCGAGCGCGGATATTTATGCGGATACGGTGTGCCCTGAAAGTAAACGGCCACCCGACCTTCACCCAAAGGCACCAGATCTTTGTAGGCCCATAACCATGCGCTATCCCAATCACCCGGCTCACCGGGAGGTATCACCGACCCGCCCGGAATCTGGTTCCAGGCGACGCCACCTTCGCTGGAATACATACGCACCTCGGACCTTTCCGTGTAGCGGTGATAGAAGGTGGGGAACATAAAGCGATACTGCGGGGCGCCGGGATACTCGGTGTAGGCGTTGGTATAGACATCGTAGTCCACGGGGTCATCCAGGCGCGGCCAGATGATAGGCTCAATGGGGCCCCAGTCATAGAAATCATCGGCCTCGGCCCGGCCCACCCAGCGTCGGCCATTACGCCACATACGGGTGTATAGAACATACTTAGCGTTTTCCTGGTCATATAAAAAGGTGTTATCGGTGTCCGCGTAGTGCATCATCAGCGGCTTTTCTATGGGCTTCCAGGCAAACCCGTCCGGGGAGACGGCGGCAAAAAGACAAAGAGGCCTCTTCGCGCTAATGCGCGGGTCGCGATACCTCCTGGGACGCTTGAGATATTCAGCCAGTAACCGGGCACCGAGGTCTTTTGGGGGTACAGCCATATAGACAACCTTGTAGCGCTCCTGGGGCGGTGCTACGGGGTCGATGAAGAAGGTCATATTGACGAAGCGGCGCAGGCCGGGGACTTTTAGGGATGAGCGCTTCGGCTCACTCCACTGGTAGCCATCTTTGGATTCTATGTAGCACATTTCGACCGACTTGGGCACGGTCTCGCTGGGATAGTCTCTTCCTCCAAGCATCTGGCCGTCCACCTGCATATGCCAGGAGCGATAGATCCCCTCATCATACATTATGCGGCGGTAGGGTCCAGGCGTGCGTATTGAGGTGGGTTCGGACTTCGTCGCCGGCTGGGCCACCAGTCGCACGCCATAGGGAACCCTCTCTTGGCGAGCGTACAGTTCCACTTGCGTCTCGGGCGGATTATCCACCCCGAATATTTCGCCTTCCGAGGTTTCCCACTTTATCTCACCACCCCTGATATACCGCTGGTCCGTAAAAAGCATAAGTTTTTTACCCCCAGAGTGCTCAGGCATTCTTACACCAATTCCTTTCCGAAAAAAGACTAATCACGAAAGCACCCTTCGGGAGCCTGAGGCCTTCAGGGCCGAAGGGCGGAAGTGGCCGAAGCACTGAAAAAGAGCAAAGCCGTAGGACTGGGTCGTCCCTGACCCAGTCCTGGCGGGCTCAGGGACGAGCCCGCCTACGAAGTTTTTTTTCCTGCCGTGTTTCAGTGATTGATATTTTCTTTCGTGCTTCAGAAAATTGAGTGCTTCCGCCCGCCCGAGCCCGCAGGGGCCAGGGTGATTGATTTATTGTTTCTACTTTCCTATTTACGAGAGATATCGCACAGCCAAAAGGGACTCAAAATATTTACCCCATCTCCTCCACGCGAAAACCCAGGCCGGGGCCGGTCAAGGTCTCGGTGGAGACCTCACCCTTCTCCACTTCAAAAAGGAGGCGGTGAATCTTTCGCTCCCGCTCAGAGGCCAAAGGGAAATACTGTCGGCTATTATATTCCACGCCCATAAGCGTACGGATGCGAGCGGCAAAACCCACGGACCAGAG
>LIZR01000104.1 GCA_001302825.1 Planctomycetes bacterium DG_23
AGCATCCTCAGGATGCGAAGCGCCGTTATGAGAAAATGCTTTATTATGAAATTCTCACAATTCTGTCAAGGCCGAAATAATCCCCGTATGGGTGACATCTATAAATCTCTGCCCAGGGCCTGAGCGACGGGACGAAGGGAATTCATCATCTCCTTAAAGCCTTCCAGCGTGAGACTCTGCGCCCCATCGGATAAGGCTCGTTCCGGCTCCGGATGCACCTCTATAAGCAAGCCGTCGGCGCCAACCGCTATCGCCCCACGGGACATAGGCGGAACCAGTGAGGCTTTTCCTGTGCCGTGACTGGGGTCTACGATAACCGGCAGATGGGTTAGTTCTTTGAGGGCGGGGACAATGGCTAAAGACAGAGTATTGCGGGTATGGTTTTCAAAGGTGCGGATGCCCCGCTCGCAGAGGATGACATAGGGATTGCCCTGAGAGAGGATATATTCGGCGGCAAGGAGAAATTCCTCAAGAGAGGCCGACATCCCCCGCTTTAAGAGGACCGGCTTGTCTGCTTCGCCCACAGCTTTAAGCAAGAGGAAATTCTGCATATTGCGTGCGCCGATTTGAAAGACATCCGCAAACTTCGTAACCAAGGAAAGATGTTCCGGCGTCATCACCTCGGTTACAATAGGAAGCCCTGTGGCTTCGCGGGCCGCCGCCAGGTATTCCAGACCTTCCTCCATTAGGCCCTGAAATGAATAAGGGGAGGTACGTGGCTTGAATGCCCCACCTCGAAGGGCAATAGCCCCGGCCTCTTTAACACTTTCGGCTACTTTTATGGTCTCGGTTTTATTCTCAACGGTGCAAGGCCCGGCAATAACACCTACCTTGTTCCCGCCTATGAGCGCTGAGGGCGGTCCGCTTGCCCGCGACCGTAAAGGCACCACCGTATCTTCTTCTCGTACCTCCCGACTGGCCAGTTTATATGGAGCAAGAACTTTCATTACTCGCTCCACTCCGCTACAGGCTTCCAGCACCGTTCTATCTACCTCCCGTTTGTCGCCAACGGCGGCCACCACCGTGCGATTGGTGCCGTAGATAGGATGAGCCTTCATCCCCATAGCCTCAACACGCTCAATCACATGCTTCACTTGCTTCTTTGAGGCCCCTCTTTTCATCACCACAATCATCTCTACCTCCTTATCTGACATCCCCCATAGATGCTATAAGTTTCTCGTCCAACAAAAAAACCCCAAGGCCCGTTGGACCTCAGGGTTTTTTTGGTTCAACTATCCTAAGGCCCTTCCCGGGCACCAAAGACAAAATAAAAAAATTTCCAAAGTTGGTTCTGGGCCAACTCCTGGACCCCTTGAAAAAGGCAAATTGAAGCAAGTGAATTTTTCATAAAAAAACTCTTGCAATTATTTTTGAGAATAGTATAAAGATATAATTTTACTGAAGTCAAGGGATTTTTCTTTCGATTTTATTTATTGCTTTGGGGGGCTGGCGAATCTATACTTAATCAGGCGGACAGCGCGGCAGCAATGCCTGCTTGTCGGCAGGCAAGGCCGCCAGGCTATATGGCTGACTGGCTGTGGTCAGTCTTTGGCGTTTTGCGAGGGCTTAAGCAGATGAAGGGGTGGAAAAAATTTGTGGAGACTTATCGGCGCATCACCGGCCGTGCTGAACCGCCTTTTCATATAGATGAAGTCGACCCCCAGGTCCAACTGGAACGGCAACTGCGTATGGTGGTGTTGGTGCGCTGGGCCATCTTAGAGGTTCTGGTGATATATGCCTTTTTGTCTTATGTATTCGTGTTTCCCAGGCTTAGCCCGCCTGAGGCTCTCCAGGCCTATTCCCCGGTCATCGCTGCAATGATATTGGTGGCCCTCTTCAATCTCCTTCTGCACTTCTTTTATCGCCGGCTGGCAGGCAGGCAGATAGTTAATGCTGGACAATTACTGATGGATTTGGCCGGTGCGAGCCTCTGGGTGTATTACACCGGCGGTCGAGAAAGTTGGTTTTGGATATTATTTATGTTGGTAACCCTGGAGTCGTCATTTCTGGCTGAGAAAAAACGCATTGCTCTTCTGGTAAGTATCGCCGGGGCTTTGTGTTATGGGGTCATTTTGGCATTGGGTTACAGCAAAGTTGCTCGGACGGGAGGAACTCTTACAGACGCCTGGCTTCTTGTGGCCAATTGGGCCTGGATATGTTTGGTCAATGTCTGTGTGGCCCTGGTGGGGGGGTATCTGGTAGGAGAGATGCGGGAACGGGGCAGGCAACTCACGCGCCTGGCGATGAGGGATGGGCTCACCGGGCTTTACGACTCTCGCTATTTCTTCCGTTCTCTGGGCAGGGAACTGGAGCGCTCCAAGCGCTTCAGTCATCCGGCCTCAATTCTGATGCTGGATGTGGACCATCTCAAGAGTGTAAACGATGTTCTGGGGCATCTTTGCGGGAATAGACTCCTGCAGATGGTGGCCAAGGTGTGCCGTCAGAACATACGAAGCGGCAAGGAAGAAGGAACGGACATAGATATAGCCTGTCGCTTTGGGGGGGACGAGTTCGCTATAATCCTGCCCGAAGTGGGGCGGGAGAACGCTCTGAGTATAGCCCGACGCATCCGCAGCAGATTGATAGGCCAGATGGAGAGATTTCTCAGAGTGGAGGCAGGCTCCGAACAAAAACAGGAGGCGCTCTTGCCCCGGGGAACTGGCATAAGTATTGGGGTGGCTGCCTTTCCCAAGGATGGAGAAGAGCCTGAAGAACTCGTGCACGCCGCCGACAGCGCCCTTTATCAAGCCAAACTTAAATCCAGCGGTATAGCCGCCGCTCAAGGCAAAGATACATCTTTTCCGCTCACTAACCTGCGAGAATCAGATAGGGACGAGCCCGGTCTTGAAACCCGGAGGAACTAAGAATCGTCGGCGGTGGGCAGACGGCCGTCGGCCAACATCTTTGCAGTGCTTTCGTGATTTATCTTTTGTGTTTTTGGGAGATTTGTCTCAAAATTTACGCAAAAATTCCACTGCCCGGCGTACATCGCCTACCCGGTCTTCACCGCTTTCGCGTTCTATGGAATAGAAACCGGAAAAACCCACCTCGTCCAGGGCATTGATATATTCCGGGAAATTTACCTCGCCCTGACCCACCGGGACTTCCTTGGGGCCGCCTTTTTCCTTGCCGATAGCATCCTTGGCATGGGTATGCAGGATATAATCGGAAAGCGTATATATTCCGGCGATGGGCTGGAAGCCTCGCATTACCAGATTTGCCGGGTCGTAATTTATACCGATATGAGGCCGGTTTAGTTTCCCCAAAAAGGTCTTCATAAGTTGGGGGCTTTCAGGCCCGGTCTCGCATGCGAAAAATGCCCCAATTTTTTCCGCATATACACCGATGTCGCCCAGAGAATCAAGGAGTATTTCCCACTCTGGGGCATTCTGGTCTTCCGGGATATGGCCAATATGGGAGCAGACGATACCTGCTTTTAAATCCAAAGACAAATCCAGGATACGCTTGGTGCGCTCTACGCGTTCTTCCAGGCCTTCTTTGCTGATGAAATGGGGCCGGCCCAGATTGCCGGAAAGGGCGCTTATGGCCAAACCCTTTGAGGTTATTTGCTGCAAAAAATCGCGCCGTCCGCTCTCAGAGATATTCTCCGGGGCAAGTTCGCCAAAGGCCGAAGGCTCAATGGCATCCACACCGCATTCAAGAGCGTGTTGGATGGATTGGATAAGCGGGACCTTAAAAGAGGCAAGCCGAACCCCAATCTTGAGTTTACCCATCTTTTTCTCCTTTTGTAAGCCCTTAATGGTCTAATTGATGTGTTACCTCTCGCTTGCCTCGTCCGACTTGCGTCCTCCGTCGTTATGTGGAATGCTTACGCACCCAGATAGGCGTGATATAGGGCCACGAAATATTTGAGCACCCGCTCCGGGTCGGGTGAGCCCTGAATCTCGGCCACCGCAAAGCCATCGTAGCCGCTATCCCTGAAGATACGGAGCATCTCCTGATGAGGGTATTCCGGGTCAGCCAAATCATGCATATGGATATGCGTTACAAATTTGCGAACTTTGGCAATGGTTCCGGCCACGGAGCCATCCACTACATCGCGGCGGTCGCTATTGTAGATAAGAGATACGCTGGGTTCACCCGCCAGTTCCAGGACTTTAAGGCAATACTGTGGGGGGTCAAAATCTCCGTGCATCTCAAAGCGAAGTTCAACCCCTAAATCATTTGCGGTTTTGGCGCATTCTTTCATAGCTTTGCCTACCTGCTCGATAGTGGTCTCTTTGGAGATGCCCTGGTCCTCGTGGAAATTATTCCCAAAGACCTTGAGGCCCGCCCCACCCAGGTCGGCGGTAAGTTGGAGCAAAGCCTTGGTGCGTTCAATACTTTCGCTGAGTTTGCTTTCATCTGGAGAATCGTAGCGGCAGCCTGAACCCAGGCCGCAGTTAATGAGACCGGAGGCGGCTATTCTTTGAGCAACCTCCCGGCGCTGCTGGCTGGTGAGGTCAACTTCAACACCGTGGGCGTGATGGGCATCCACGCGAAATTCCACCCCTTCAAAGCCGAGCTCTTTGGCCTTGATAAGAAGGGTGTCCAAATCCCACTCCCGGGCGATATTATAGGTCAAAAGCCCCAGTTTCATCTTTGCCTCCTTCGTTTCTATGAAAAAGTAACTGAGCGTTCGGCGAAGCAAGCCCAGCCTATTTCGAGACCGAGAGTGTGTCCATCTGCATGTATGGAACCAAAAAGGTAGCCCGCTTGGAGCGGGCTACCTCACATATTTACCTTATTCCCCGGCGCATATCCTATCAAGGATTGTCCCGGACAACACTCGAAACGGGACGAAGGAGATTTACCGGGTCAACTTCCTTCTAAGAGAACCTCAACTATTTCTGCCTGCTTCTATACACTAAAAGGCCTACGACTACAACCACCAGCACGACGATGAGCACGATATTAAACAGGCTCATTTTCCCCTCCTTCTTCCCAGGCCTTTTGAGGTAAATTACCGGCCTCTACCAGTCGTCCAGTTTTTCCATCCACAGGCTAAAAAGGTTAAGTTTACAAAATTATACAACCAATGCAAGAAAAATCAAGATAAATTTTGTCTTTTTGAAAATTTATGTGGAGCGGATTATCGAGTAGCCCCCAGCGGGAATAGAAATCTTTAGGCCATCCTTGATGCTCATATTCTCTTCGGAGACCTTGTTATGTGAAGGACTGAATGTCTCCACGGCTGTCTTAAACGCCGCAGGGGTCTTGATATAGATATAGTCAGATGCCGTGCCGTTCATCAGCAGGGTTTTTTCCCGAGGCAAAAGTTCGGCCTCCCGCGCGCCGTATATAAGGCCCACGAAATTACGCCTGCCGTCATCCCGCTGCCACACATTTAACTCCGGGCATTGGGGCTTGAGATTGGTGTTGAAAAGAAGTTCTTTGAAAAAGGAGTGGTAAAGACCAAGCCAGCCCTGCACGATTTTCTTCTGCACCCCGGTAATTTCGCGCAGGTCCACCGAGAAGGTGGGAACGCCGCATATCAGTTGCTTTATGAGCAAGGTGGAAAGGTCGCTTTCTTTCTCCAAAGAAGTCCAGACCAGATAATCATTGTGCACCAGTCCCACGCAGGCCGAGGTATAAATGCATCGGGCCAGATTAATGTCCGTGTCATAGGGAGAGTCTCCGGCGCGCACCATAGTCCCATATTGTGCCGAGAGGAAATTGCCGTAGTTTTGCTTGAGTTCCATTATCACATCCGGCTTGATGGCGCATATGGCCTGCCAGATTTCCCGCATTAGCCGATGCAGGCCCTGGATATTGGGCTTTTCATCGTGCCTGTGCGGAGCATCGCAAGGCTCGGGCGGAAGATTATTGTACAAGTCCACCTTGAAGCCATCCACATCGTAATCTTTGAGAAGCCGGGTGAATATCTCCACGATGTGCTTTCGGGCCTCAGGCGATGCCGGGCAGAGTTGATGGAGGTTGTTTATATAGAGGAAAAGTTCTTTATTCACCTGAATTAGATAATCCTTGACCTCCTTGAAAACTTCAGAGTCGGGCGAGACCGAAATCGGCCCCACCCAGAGGATAGCCATCAAGCCCATCTCCTGAATCTTCTTCACCAGTCCCCTCAAATCAGGGAACTTGTCCTTATCCGGGAAATAATCGCCCGTATTTAGTTTTTCTTTGCTGGTATCAATGCCCGTGCCAAACCAACCGTCGTCAAATAGAATACTGCCTATCCCCAATTCCTTGGCCACTTCGGCAATGCTTAACACCAGTTCATCATTTACATCATCGGAACAAAAGGCGCTCCAGGAGCACCACACCGGCTCCAGCGCCTTAGGATTTCTGGGATATTCTGTTATTCCTAAGCGAGCCCGGCCAAATTGAGCATATTCGCGCAGGGCCTCATACCAGTTGGGCTTGCCTTCGCTTATATAGAGGGCTTCATTTATCTCGCTGGTGGGGCCGTATTTCACGCCCAGTCCGGGGCGCTCGAAACTGAATATCATCTTCCCGCCGTAGGCCACAAGCGATGCTCGCTGTGAGGCCATTCCCGGACGCTCCATCCACAGTGTAGTTTCAATAGGCTCGCCCACGATGCCTGCGGCCAGAGAACAGTCCCCGGACTGGCTAACGAAGGCGGCAAAGGGATTGCCATCGTTGGGCCCGGTAACATCGTACTGCCGCTGATGAAACCAGGTATTAAGGGGGTATCTATGCAGCATATAGGAACGGCCGCAGTCAGGCACGATGAGTTGGGAGAAGTTCTTGAGTTCCTGGGAGATGCGAAAAATTATCTTTTCGGCAGTCATCGCTTTGCCGTCTTTGCGGGTGAATTTAAAAAGGAGCAAATCCTTTGCTCTGGTCTCCAGCACATAATGGCCCTGAGAATAACTCCCATCGCGCCACGGGACCTCGGGGAATTTAATCTCCTGACCATCGGCGACTAAAACCACCTCCAGTTCAATCTTTGGCGCCATAAGTTTCCCTCCATTAAATGCCGCACCAATTTGCAAATTGTGGGAAAAGCGTCTTTCTCTTAAGTCCTCATTCTGGGGAGATGCCTTTGAATCTGCGGCCGCCCAGATTATAGAGTCTCACTCTGGCCTCATCCTCAATATGAGCGGCTAACACTTCGCCGACGAATATGGTATGGTCGCCAGTAGAAAGTTTACCTACGACCCTACATTCGAAATTGGAGACGCACCCGGCGATAAGGGGCGGCTTTACTTTTTTTGCCGGCAGGGCCTCAAAGCCGCTCTCTTTGAATTTATCCACATCCCGGCCTGAATGGGTGCCGCAGTAAAGCAGGGGCTGCTCCTGGCCAGGGGCGGGAAAGGCGAGCACAAATTCCCCGCATTCTTCAATGAGTTTATGCGTATGTCTTTTGTGCCCGATGGATATGGCGAGCATTGGCGGCTTGCCTGAGGTTATCATAGACCAGCCTAAGGGCATCACATTGGCCTTGCCCTGCTTATCCACCGAGGTGGCCAGAACTACCTGCTCGGGATATTTCCTCCCAATG
>LIZR01000015.1 GCA_001302825.1 Planctomycetes bacterium DG_23
CAAAGCGATTGCTGGCTAACTTCATAAGCCTGGTAGCAAATCCGCCGCCGGCTTCTTTAAGTGATAGACCCAATACTTTAATGGAAACAATAAATAGGTATAAAAGGATGAGGAAGAGGATAATTCTTAGGATAAAATATACCCGGTTTTCCCTTCGGCTCGCTTGGTTCAAAGTTTTTCTCGCTCCAGGGTAAGCAAATCTATCGTTTGCATAAAGCAACTCACCTCAAAGCGCAGGCCTGGCTATGCCCCGGGGTCACTTGCCCGGGGGTAAGCATCCAGGGTTAAATCGTCCGCAAGACCTTCTTGCAATCTATGATAACCTAAAGCGGCCACCATAACCGCATTATCGGTGCTAAGATTTAAAGGCGGCACATAGAAACTAAAGCCTTCGGCGCGTGCGGCCTCACTGACCCTTTCCCGTAAGGTCCTATTGGCAGCGACCCCGCCGCCCAGGGCCACCGAGCGGACCTTTTCCCGCTGAGCGAAACTGGCGGCAACATCAGCCAGCTCACGAGATGAGAGTTTCTCAGCAGACTGCGTGGCATCCTGGCCCGAAATATGATATAGCACGGCCGTTTTGACCCCGCTGAAACTGAAGTCCAGCGAATCCTCTCCCAAAAGCGAACGAGGAAAATCAAAAGTTTTCGGATTTCCTCCCCGCGCTGCCTTTTCCACCAGAGGACCGCCAAGGTAGCCCAGTCCCAGGATGCCGGCCACCTTATCAAAGGCCTCGCCCGCGGCATCGTCAGTAGTCTGGCCAATGAGCCCATGTTGGGTGAAACTGGTGGATAAAAAAAGACTGGTATGGCCACCTGAGGCCACCAGGGCCACCAGAGGAAACTTAACCTTTTTCCCCATAAGGGCGGCTATGATATGGGCCTCAAGGTGATTTACGCCCACGATGGAAGAGTTCAGGGCCCACGCCAGCACCTTTGCCGCCGAAAGGCCCACCAGAAGCGCCCCCACCAGACCCGGACGATTACTCACTGCTATAGCATCTATGGCCGTAAGATCAAGGTGGGCCTGGTTTAGTGCAGTGGTCAAAACTGGCAAGAAGCGTTCCAGGTGGGCCCGGGAAGCAATCTCCGGAACCACTCCGCCGAATCTGCCGTGCAGGTCCTCCTGCGAAGCCACCACACTGGCCCGTATTTCTTCCCCATCGGCTACTATGGCCGCGGCCGTTTCATCGCAGGAGGTCTCAATGCCGAGGACTAACAAATTAAGCGCCTCTACTTTGCTGGAAGGTTCTACTCACTTCCACCCAGGATGGGTTCTGGCTGAAAAGGCCCAAAACGCCTCGGACTGAAACAACGAAGCCAAAGTGATGCTGCTAAGCACTGGATTCGGCCTCAACCGAAATCTTATTGCGCAGGAGTTTGAGCGCCTTCTCCAGTTGCAGGTCGGTGAACTCTTCGGCTGGCTCTTTTTCGCCTTCTTGGGCCTCAGGCTTTTCCCCGGTATCTTGATAGCGCCAGTGTTCGTAGAGCCGGCGTGCCTGGTCTGGTTTCAGGACAACTTCTTCATCGGGCACCACGCGCCCTTCTTTTGAGTCGGCCTTATGTTCTAAGGTTTTCCCTGAAGGCAGATAGTAGCGGGAGACGGTAAGTCTCAGTGCGCCCTTTTCGCCGTCAGATAGGGGAATGAGTTTCTGGACAGAGCCTTTTCCGAAAGTGGGCGCACCAACGAGAATCCCGCGGTGATGGTCCTGAATGGCCCCGGCGACTATCTCCGAGGCGCTGGCGGTCGCTTCATTTACAAGCACTACTAAGGGGAAGGGGGCATAGGTGCTACTTCTTTTGGCCTCCCATCTCTCGCCCTCGCCCTTTCGATCTTTAGTATAGACAACTGTGCCTTCCTCTACGAATCTATCGGCCACTGCAACCGCCGCTTCGAGCAGGCCACCTGGATTGAAGCGCAGGTCCAGGACAAGCCCCTGCATACCCTGGGAGCGCAGCCCGCGCACGGCCTCGTCCAAGTCATCGGCGGTGCTTTCACTGAAAGAAGAGATACGGATATAACCGATTTGGGCCTCTTCATCGAGCATAAATTGCCATTTGGGCTTTTCCTTTTCGCCAGGCTCACTTTTTCTTATGCCCCGGATACTCTCAATGTGGATAACTCCCCGCACGATAGTGATGTCTATTTCTCTCGTGCCTTCCTCTTCCTGGCGAAGGACGGTAATGGTAACCGGCGTGCCCCGCTTGCCCCGAATCCTTTTCATAGCCTCGGTGAGTCGGGCGCCTTTCGGGATTTCACTGACTGACTGGCCTTCGATCTTTATAATGAAGTCGCCTGCCATTACCCCGGCCTTAAAGGCCGGGCTGCCCTCTATGGGCGAGTATATCCTGATATGACCTTCATCGGTCAGGGCAATGTGAACGCCTATGCCTTCAAAGACCCCCTCAAAATCGGCCTGAGAGGCTTTATGAATATCCGGCGGAAGATAGGCGCAGAAAGGGTCCAGAGTGGAGAGCATCCCCCCCATCGCTCCCTCTATGAGTTTCTCCGGGTTTACTTCCTCCACATAGTTTTTCCTAATTTCCTCTATGGCCTCCCCGAAAACCTCCAGGTTTTTGAAAAGGTTGGCATCTTCTCTTTGAGCAGAGGAATTAAGGGCAAAGCCTATAATGAAGGCCAAGACTATTAAATAGATTGCTGTAGTTCGAGACACTGTTACCTCCTTTTATAAATTTCGCATAATACAAATAACTGGACACGAGACTAACTTGCCCATATTGTGACCGCTTTTCTTTCTATCGCAAAAGAGACCCCAAGAAACTCTCGAAGCCCATAAAAAAAGAGTGGGCGGAGGCGGAATCGAACCGCCGACAACCCGGATTTTCAGTCCGGTGCTCTACCTACTGAGCTATCCGCCCACCAGTGATGGAATAACTCAGCAGCCTAATTATAAAGTAAATATTATAAAACATATCAAAGATTTGTCAAGGTTAATCGGCAAATTTTGCGAAAAGTTTGCGAGCCATTTTCACATCCCGGGAGATTTGCCGGCGCAGTTCTGTGGGGGATTTGAACTCTTTTGCATCTCGAAGTTTTTCCAGAAAAATCACCTCTATCTCCTGGGACAATATATTTCCCGCAAAATCAAGGATGTGAACTTCGCATACTGCTGCGGCAGATGGAGGAGGATGAATAAAAGCAGGGCGAGGGCCGATATAGGTAAGGGAAGGAAGCCTGAGGGAGCCCTTTCTGGAGCCATTTATCCGGACATAGCTGAGATAGATGCCTTGCGGAGGCCTTGCCATATCTTTTAGATCAAGATTGGCGGTGGGAAAACCCAGTTTTCGGCCCAGACCTTTGCCTTTGGATACGGCGGCCCGGAGGGAAAAGTCCCGGCCCTGCATTTCCTCTACGGCCTTCAAATCTCCTTTATGCAGCATCTTGCGAATGAGGGTGGAACTTATGACTTTTCCCTTGTAGGTAACCGAGGGGACGATGTGTATCTTGAGGCCCAACTCTTGCCCAATTTTCTCCAGAAGTTCAGGCGTCCCCCGAGCGCCTCGGCCGAAGGTAGTGGTCGCCCCCACAACCACGGCCTTAGCCCCAATGGCCCCGACCAGCACCTCTTTGATGAACGCCTCCGGCTCCTTTTCGGCCATCTTGGGGTCGAAATCAATCACCACGCAAAAATCCAGGCCGAAAGAACCGAGCAGGGCAAGTCGCTGTGGCAGTGGGGTAAGAATTGAAGGTTTCTCGCCCCTTATGAGCGCCTCAGGGTGCGGCTCGAAGGTAACGGCAAGGGAAAGCCCGCGCATCTCTTTTGCCCGGGAGACAGTCTGGGCGATGACCTTTTTATGACCCAGATGAACCCCATCAAAGACCCCCAGGGTGACCACGCGCGGCCGAGCCTTCTGGTAGGAAAAAAGCCTTTTTCTTGCTCTGTCTATGCCAAAGATAGTCTCCATATTCGAAATGGTCGGGCCGAAGAATGTTAAGTTATGTCCCGGCCGGCTCTTCTCTTTGCTTCTTTGCTTTTTCGGCCTGAAAGTCCACAAAATTCGCCCGGGAGCGAAGGTGGTCCAGCCACTCCTGATATAAACGCCCCTTTTCCTCCCAGGATACCAAAAGTCTCAGCCATTCCTTTTGCGTATCGAACTCAGCCGGGTCTGCTTCCTCTCGGGCCTCCACTTTGACCAGATAGACCTTATCCTGGTAAGGGGAAGGGGCGGCGATTTGGCCGATTTCCATATCAAACGCCGGCTCTACAAAAGGAAGAGCGCTTAGAGCGCCCCAGCGAGTCACAAAATCCGTCTCTTTTATCTCTAAGCCCTCGGCTCCGGCAACTTCCTCAAAGGAAGCCTCCCCCATCTTTTGCCAGAGAGAATCAGCCCGCGTCTTGGCTACTTCAAGAGCGTCTTTTGATTTGAGTTCCTGTATTATTTCTGGCCTCACTTCGTCAAGGGCCTGAGTTCGTGGCGGCGATTGGTCAGTAATGTGAAAGATGAACTTGCCTTCGCTTCCGCTCATTATGGGGCTTATTTCGTCTGCCCCCTCCTTATAACGGCCCAACATCTCAAAGGCCACCTCAGCGAATGATTTATTTTCATAGTCTACTGAATTGCCAATATAAGGCAAATTAGCGGCCTCATCCCTGGCGAAGAAATCGGGCGAGATGTAACTGAGGCCGTGCTTCTTGGCGGTGGCTTCAAAATCCGGCGTCTGGGCAATGTCAAGGTCGGTGGTGGCCTTAATTATGGTCTCAGTGGCCAGATTTCGGGCCTTACGCTCACGCAGGACGGCTTCAATCTCTCCAGCCAGTTCTTCTAAAGGCTTATAACGGGTTTGGGCTGTCGGTGACTCATCGCTTGATGTCAGTGGCTCATCGCTTGATGTCGGTGGCTCATCGCTTTCCCCTTCCAAGACTTCGCTCTCGGATTCTACGGACGGGCTCTCGGAAGAAGAGGCTTCATCTTGTTGCTCCTTTTCTTCCAGAGGCTCCTCAATTACCTTAAAATCCTCTTTATGCTCTGCGTAATAGGCATTTATCTCTTCTTGAGAGACCTCCACTTTCGCTGCCAAATGGTCGAAAAGCGCCGCTACATACTCCACCCGAACCTTCTCCGGCTCGTGATATCTCTCCTCGGCGTTAGCCTGGTAAAACTTAAGGATTTCGGCCTCCTCAGGCTCTTTTGCTTCATCAAGGAAATCTTGCGCAGGAAGAAAAACATATTTCGCCTTTACCTTTTCATTTTCCTTTTTGAATCTCTGGAGGACTTGAGATTCCGTGACTATGGCGGCGTCGGTGATGGTGCGGCGTAGTTTCGCAATAAGCCGAGCTTCACGAATCGTCTGTTCAAAATCCTCCGCCCTCAAGTTTCGGGAGTTGAGAAAAGACTGGTAGGTGGTCTCATCAAAAGGGATTTCGGGGCGGCCTTGAGTTACTACGGCCTCTATATCCCATCTCAGCTCTTCATCAGAAACCTCAAGGCCGGCGCGCTGGGCCTCATCCAGAAGGATAAGACGCTCCCAGACAATCTCTCGCTGGGCCTCCCGTGGGCCCCGCCAGGCCCCCCAGCGATAGGCATTATTCTGCAATTCCCCCAGAGAGACCTTGCGACCGAAAATCTCCCCGGCGCTCTCCAGGGGCTCACTTACCAACCGAGAGATTATCTCGGTACTACTCCAGATGACGGCCAGCGATACGCCTAAAACCAGCAGTATCAACTTCTGATGCTTGCGCAGGATGCGTAACATCAAAGGCCTCTATAGGCTGGGAATGTGGATACAAGTCCGTTCAGTTAGAAGCAATTATTTTTCTCGCCCGGGCACGGGAACAAAGACGTAATTGTTGCCCCGGCGAATATACAAAAGGACACTCTCTTCGGGCGCTACCTTGGACATCTCCCGTATGAATTCGGCTACTGAACTAACTGGCCTTCTATTCACCTCTTTAATTAAGTCGCCAGGGAGGATGCGGTCTCTGGCAGGGCTATCCTCAGCCACTGAAGAAACAAGCACTCCCTTTTCTCCTTCATAACCCATCTGACGGGCCAGTTCCAGGGTTAGTTCCTGCACGGAAATTCCTAAGACTTCGGGTCTTCCGGGAAGGAGAGCCACGGGCGTCTCGCTCGGTTGCTCGCCGATAGTGACCTCAAGCGTCTTCTCCTCGCCATCCCGGATTACCTTTATCTTCACTTTCTCGCCCACCTTGGTTTGTGCCACCCAGCGGCGGAATTTCTCCCCGTCCAAGACCGCTCTACCATCGTAATGGGTGATGACATCACCGGCTTCAAGCACGCCGTCCGCAGGTGAACCTTTGTATACCTGGGTTACCAGAACTCCCTGTTCAGCATCAAAGTGTTCCTTCAATTCGGCAGTCAAAGGCCCAAAGTAAATGCCCAAATAGCCGCGCACCACACGGCCTTCAATGAGGCCGCCCAGAATTTCTTTGGCCGTATTTATGGGTATGGCAAAACCTACTCCCGCATATTCGCCCACCCTGCTGAAAATAGCCGCATTGATCCCTACCACTTCGCCTTTTAGATTGACCAGGGGCCCGCCGGAATTTCCCCGATTTATGGCCGCATCCGTCTGGATGAAGTCTTCATAAGCAAAAGGCCCTCTTACGATACCTACCTGCCGGCCTTTGCCGCTCACAATCCCTGCGGAAACTGTGTGACTCAGCATATAGCCAAAAGGATTGCCAATGGCCAGAACCCATTCACCGACCCTTAATTTTTCGGAATCTCCAAGTCTTGCGGCTTGGAAAGGCCCTTCGCCTTTTATCTCCACCAAGGCCAGTTCTGTCTTGGAATCGCGGCCTCTAACTTTACCCTTATACTCCTTCTTCTGTGTCTCCTCTACTCCCACAATAACCTTGATGTTCTCGGCATTCTCTACCACATGGTAGTTGGTCAAAATGTAGGCCGTATCATCCTGGACCTTTACGACGACTCCAGAGCCAACGCCCTGCTGCCTTTCCGGCAACTCGAACTGCCTTGGAAAAGGCCAATCCCGGAAGAATTCCTCCGTCTCCGGTGATAGTGATACCTTGACTTCCACCTGAATAAAGACTACGGCCGGCTTAACCTCCTCGGCCACCTCCACGAAGGCCTGGGAAAGTTGTTCCGCAGCGGTAACATCTGCGCTGCTTTCTGCAGCCCATAGTGGGGCAATCTGCGTCGGTTTCTGGCTAAAAACGAGCACCAAAACCACAAGGAACGCCAGCCAAATACGCGCCGTCGTTAGTCTTTTATGCATCTTCCCACCTCCTCACAGAATCTTTATCACAAAAATTGACCCATTTCACCTAAAAATCAGACGCATTTAACGAGTCGTAGTCGGGCTCGTCCCTGAGCCCGACCGGGCTGGGTCAGGGACGACCCAGCCCTACAGCATCCTCACAAGAGTGCGAGGGGCCTGCTCAAAAGTTCTCCTCATTATATAATTTTTCGCCTGGTTTGTCAAGAGTCAGATTCACTCTGGCCGGGGGTGGGAAGTGATTTACTGGTATATTTACAGTGAGGAAAGTTACTGCAGCCATAAAAATAGCCTCTGGGGCCCCGGCGGCGGATAAGTTTGCCCCCGCAGCCAGCCGGGCAATCAATATCCGTCGGCTCCGCCACTTTCTTTCTTTTAAGACCACTGCGGGTTTGAGGTGCGCCGGAAGGCCTCTTCTTCCGTCTCTTTGCCTGGAGTGATTCTTTATAATCGCACTTGGGATAAGCCGAACAGCCCAAAAATTTCCCGTAAGGCCCTGACTTCACCACCAGCGAAGCCTCGCATTTGGGGCATTTCCTGTCCCCGGCAATCTCTTCTTTCTTCGTAAGCGTCTCTGTATATTTGCATTTGGGAAATGCCGAGCAGGCCAAGAACCTACCATATCGGCTCATCTTACTCACCATAGGGCTGCCGCACTTGGGGCATAACTGCTCCACTTCGGCTGCTTCATCCTTCACACTAATCATTTGTTCCTCGGCGGCCTCCAGCGCCCGCTTGAAAGGCTCGTAGAACTTGCGCAGAATATTCAGCCAATCCGTCTTGGCCTCCTCCACATCATCCAGGCCTTCCTCCATCTGGCTGGTAAAATCCACATCCATAATGTCTGGAAAATGGCGGATGAGTTTTTCGGTGACTATGGTGCCCACTTCGGTGGCATAGAAAAGCCGCCTCTGGAGCCTCACATAGCCGCGCTCCTGGATAGTAGAGATGATGGGTGCATAAGTGGAAGGCCGGCCGATGCCTTTTTGCTCCAGCGCCCTGATGAGAGAGGCCACGCTGTAGCGGGGCGGGGGCTGGGTGAAGTGTTGCGTGGGCTCAAGGCCCAGAAGGTCAAGGATTTGATCCGGACGAAGTTTGGGCAGATTTTGCTCATCCTTCTTCAGTCCCCAGCCGGAAACCAGGCTATGGCCGGGAAAGAGTATTTTTCGGCCCTTGGCGAGAAAGGTGTATTTGCCGGCCTCAATCTGGGCGGTTTGCTCAAGGAGTTCGACTGGTTTCATTTGGCTCGCCACAAAACACTTCCAGATGAGATCATATAATTTAAACTGATCCGGGCTGAGATGGGCCTTTATCTCTTCTGGCTGGCGAGCGACAGATGTGGGCCTTATGGCTTCGTGCGCGGCCTGTATGCGGCCTCGGGCCTTGAAAAAATGCGGCTTTTCAGGCAAATATTGCTCTCCGAATTTATCTTTAATAAGCCGGCGCACCTGGTTTAGGGCAGCACTTGAAACCCGCACCGCATCCGTGCGCATATAAGTTATTAGGCCCACACGCCCTTTTTTGCCCAAAGAGAGGCCTTCGTAAAGTCGTTGGGCTATTTGCATAGTCTTTCTGGGAGAAAAGCCAAAGCGTCCGGAGGCCGTCTGCTGCATACGAGAGGTGGTAAAAGGCGGCGGGGCATATTGCGTGGTTTCTTTTTCCTCAAAGGAGGCGATGCGGAACTCCTCTTTTTCCAATTCCTGCACACAGGATTGGGCCTCGGCCTCATTTTTAGGCTTGAATTCGGCGCCTTCTTTCTGGACCAGTTGAGCCAGAAATTCTTTCCCGGCATCGGCGTCACCTTTTTTCGGCGCCAGAGTAGCCGTTATCTTCCAGAACTCTTCCGGCACAAAATCTTTTATTTCTTTTTCCCTTTCCACCACCATCCTAACGGCCACGGATTGCACGCGCCCGGCAGAAAGGCCTCTGGCTACCTTCTTCCACAAAAGAGGGCTCAGCATATAGCCCACCAGTCTATCCAGGATGCGCCGGGCAGTCTGCGCATCAACTTTATTCATATCTATTTTGCCCGGCCGGGCGAAGGCGGCTTTAATGCTTCTTTGGGTAATCTCATTGAATATTACTCGCCAGGTCTTCTCATCGCGAAGACCCAGGGCTTGCTTGAGATGCCAGGCGATAGCCTCTCCCTCACGGTCGAGGTCGGTGGCGAGATAAATATTATTGGCCTCCTGAACGGCCTCCTTTAGCATACGCACGGTCTTTTGCCGACCAGGAAGAACCTTGTAGGTGGGTTTGAAATCCTTTTCCACCTCCACCCCAAGGCTTTTTTCCGGTAGGTCTCTAATATGGCCCAAAGAGGCGCGCACAGAAAACGCAGAACCCAAAATCCTCTTTATGGTGCGGGCTTTGGCCGGGGATTCAACAATCACCACATCGACGGAAGATTTCTTTTTCTTTTCAGACAAAAATTTTTCTCCCACTCACTATCCATAATTATTTCTTACAGGAAAGCAAAACACACAACCTAAGTCAACCTCTTTTTTGAAGGCTAAAATGTAGGCTCTATGAGGAGCGCTATTTTAGCGTTGCCACTTGCAAAAATTCTTCTTCCCGCAAAAGATTTTTCTCCAAAAAATTTTTCATTAACACTTTGAGTTAAGGTCTTGATATTTCACACCTTTACAAAATCAGATGGGAGATCTCCGTGAGGAGGTTGAGAAATTTTTTTCTTCATCTTTGACAGGAAGGTGCGAAGTCTATATTATGTGAAACAGGCTTCGCCGTTTTTGGCGAAGACTGCCTTCCGGGCAATTTGCGGAGTTTTCTCTCCTAACTTGTGGATTCTTTTCTTCAGTGGAGCCTCAGGGTGAAAGCCACCGACACTTCTCTCTGGCCGGCGTTACTGGAAAAGATTAAAAGCAATATAGGCCCTGAGCGCTTCGACCTCTGGCTGAAAAACACCGAATTTCTGGCGCTGCAGGACGGGGCGATTCATATTGGCGTCCCCAATCTCTTCATCCTGGAATGGCTGGAAGAAAACTATCTTGAGGCTTTGCAGCAAGCCGCTCAGGAAATTCTGGCCCAGAAGGTGGGGGTGCGTTTTCGCATTGTAGGGCCTCTCTTTCAAGATTTGCGCCGCCAGGGACTGAAAGAAGGGGCTCACCTCCTGCAACTGGCCGAGGAAGATGCGGCTCGCTCCAGCGGCCGCCACATCGCAAGCCTCAGACCAGATATGACCCTGGAAAATTTCGTCGTCGGCCCCTGCAATAAAGTAGCCTACGCCGCTTGCTGCCAGGTGGTAGAAGGCAGACAATCGGCTTATAATCCCCTTTTTCTTTGCGGCCCGTCGGGCCTGGGCAAGACGCATCTTCTTCAGGGCATCTGCCAAAGGCTAAAAACCAAGAGGAGCGAGCGTAAAGTCCTTTATACCTCGGGCGAAAGTTTCACCAATCAATTTATCTATGCCGTCAGACGCCGAAATCTCGACGCTTTTCGTCACAAATTCCGCACCCTGGATGTCCTGGTAATCGACGACATCCATTTTATAGCCAATAAGAAGGCCACTCAGGAAGAATTTCTCCATACCTTCAATGTCTTAACCGGTGAGGGCGGCAAGATAGTGATGGCTTCAAATCTCCATCCCAAACTCATCACTAAGGTTGCGGAAGGCCTCATCAACCGCTTTCTGGCCGGAATGATAATCCAGCTCGAACGACCGAACTATAATACTCGCCTGGCCATTCTGGAGGCCAAACTAAAAGAAAAAAGCCAGACTTTACCTACCAGCGTGCTCAAATTTGTGGCCAAAAACCTACCCGGCAGCGTAAGAGAACTGGAAGGCGCCGTAAATACTCTGGTGGCCTATACCGCCCTGGCAAGAAAAAGGCTTACCTTGAATGAGGCTGCAGAGGTCTTGAGCGCTCTCCTTGATAAAAAGGCCGGTGCTTCTGTGGTGGATATAGAGTCCTGCGTGTCTGAGATGCTCAATGTCACTACACAGGACCTCCATTCAAAGAAGCGCACCAGAAACATCGCTTTTGCCCGGCATCTGGCCATTTACCTCATACGCAAACATACCAAACTTTCATTTCAGGAGATTGCCTCGCATTTCGGCGGGCTGCATCACGCCACGGCCATTTTCGCCTGTCGCAAAATAGAAGCAGGCCTGAAAGAGGACAGCGAACTCAAACGGCTGGTGGAAAAATTAGAGGCGAAATTCAGTACTCAGTAGGCTCACAAACTTTGACGCTTTTGACAATTCCGCTGGCTGGATAGCTGTTTGGTTCTCAAGCGATTCACAGATTATCAAAATATTCCCGAATGAGTGTGCGGTATTCCAAGGGAATATTTTCTTTTTCCAGGGCCTCTTCTGCGTCCTGGCGGTAGGTGGGAAGGGCCTGGCTATAGGGTACAAAGGATCTTTCTTTCTCCCGGGGCTCGCCCATAATTTCCACCGTCCCCATTATAGGGCCCTGGCCCAATTTTCCAGGCACAAATCTATCCTCTGACTGTACCTGGGTGTATTCCGGGGCATAGATTTTTACAAACTCACGCTCTCGGTATGTGGTATCGGCCGACTGGCGGCCAGGATATTCATCCCTTTCAGTGACCAGTGCTCCGCCTTCCCTTTCGATGTTGGTGGTGCCACGACCGGCTTCGCCACCGCCGTCGCCGCCAGGGATAGCCCCCAGAGCTCCACTGCCCACTGCACCGCCAGCCCGGGCGGTGCCGCCGCAGCCTATTCAGGTGCCCCCTATGCGCACGCCGTGTGGGCAGAATCCAGTGCCGGAAGCCTCGCCCAATCCGCCCGACTCCAGGCCTTCTTCGCCGGCCCCGCGCACGGGCAAGCCCGCCAGAGCCCTTTGCGCGTCCTGGAGCGACACACCGGCACCGGCCAGACCACCTGACAGCCCGCCGGGAAAGCCGCCGGTTCCCATCGCGCTGGCCACATCTTTCAAGCCGGCCTCAAAGCCGGAAGCGTCTTTGGAGGCCAATGCCTCACGAGTTTTCTCTATAGCCTCTTGAAGCCCTTTATTCTCGCCCGCGGCCCCTTGAGCACCAGCAAGGGCAGCATCTAAAGCCGAAGCCTCTTCCTGGCTTAATCCACCCTCTTCGGCCCCCAGAGACACCTTTTTAGCCAGCGCCTTTACCCGGGATTTGAATTCTTCTGATTTTCCGTGCTCTAAGGTCTTGAGGGTTTCGTCCAATTCTTCTGCCCTGGCCAACTCGCTTCGGGCGGCGGAAAGGGCCTTTTTCTCCGCCTCCAGTTTCTTGATTTTTTCAGCCAATTGGGCCATCTTGGCTAAAGCCTCTTTCTTGGTGAGCTGACCGCGCTTGAGGGCCTCTGCCAGGGCCTTCATCTCTTCTTTCAAGCGGGCGATTTCCAGATTCTCTTCCGCCCTGAGGGTCTTCTCCAGTTTGGCGGTAGCCTTTTTCACCTCTTTGGCGGCCTTGGCCATATGGGCTTTCGTCCGTTTTTTCTCTCTAACCTCGGCAAAACGGTATTTGGGCAAGAAGTTTATCACCACCAGTGCCACCAGGCCAAAGGCGAGAAATTTGGCCTCATGAGGCAGGCGAAGTGGCAAATGTCGGCGGGGAGAAAGTGGACGGGTGTGATTCAAGGCGTCATTAAGAAGAGACTTAATAAAAGGTGAATCGCGCTTTTCGGCATATTCCAGGGCGGTTGAGGCCCGCTCATCCAGGCCGGCGCGCTTATCCACCAGTATGGCAACTTTTTCCAGTGAAAGAGGCTGGATAAGCGCAAAAACTATACCGGCCAGAAGGCCAATAGAGACTCCCCCTCCTGCCAGGTGATATATGTTCGGAATGTTAATGAAGATGCCCAGAAGAAAAAGGAACACGGAGAATAAGACGCCAGCAAGCGCACCTTTGGCAAGATAGGAGATAGCATTCACCAAGCGCCAGCGCCGGCGAAAGGCCAAAAACTTTTTCCTGATTTCCTCAAACATCCCTTTAAGCCCCAAGGATTCCCTTTTAGCCGCGCCTCCTTATGAATTTTACTCATTTTTTTCAGAATTTCAAGCGAAATTATTATATTTTTTAAACAAACTTAGAAAATATGCCCTGGGCGATGAGGCCGGCGAGCGGCGGAAAAATGAGCGTGGAGAGGAAGCGGATGAGGGTGAATTTGGCGCCGATCAGGCCAATCTCATAGGGGAGCCTGGGTAGGGACCAGAGCGCCCAGGCCGCCACATAGGCCACCACTACCCCAATACTGGCCCCGGATTTCCAGATAGATGAGGCTATGGGAAAGGAGACCGCCGGCCCTCCCGGGGTGAGACCACCGGCCAGCCCGCCTATAAAAATACCCTTTATTCCCGCGCCTTTGCCCAGCCAGCGCGCCACAAACTCCTTCGGCACCAGGGCCTGGATGAGCCCGGCAATGGCAAAGGCTGCCAGGAGTATGGGCAAGGTCTGAAGAAAAGTGGTTCCTCCAATCTTCAGGCCGGCTAAGGCCGAACTCTGAAAATAAGCGATAAGAAGTAACGCCAGCGCCAAAACAACCATTACAATCGTAGCCGCATTCATATCTCTGGCTCCTTGGGGAATGGATTTTGCTTATCCTGGCAAAACGATATGTTTACCCACCTGCCGGCCGCTCAGACCAACTCGCCTGAAGGCGAGTATTGACACTTAATATTCCCGGCGTCTGCGAGAGGAAGGGATGCCCAACTCCCGACGGTATTTGGCCACGGTGCGGCGGGCAATCTGAGTGCCTTCAGCCCGCAACTTCTTCACTATCTCTTCATCGCTCAAAGGATTTTTCTTATCTTCCTTGTCCACAAGTTGCGAAATCTTATATTTCACAGCCTTCCAGGAGTCACCTTTTGCCTCCTCCCGCAGGGGCAAAGACGGTGCTTCAGATATGCTAATGAGCGCTCGCGGCCTTCTGGCCGGCCCTCCAGCGAAGAAAAATTTCATTTCATATATGCCAAATGGGGTCTGAATATATTTCCCCGAAATGGCCCTGCTTACGGTTGAGACATGCACACCGGTAGCGTCGGCTACCTCCTGCATTTTCAAGGGCTTCAGATAAGCCACGCCCTTTTCCAGAAAATCCGTTTGAAATTCCACCAGGGCCTTGGCTATCTTAAAGAGGGTGGTACGGCGCTGCTCTATGGCTTCGATAAGCCAGCGGGCGCCCTGAATCTTTTTTCGCACGAAACTACGAACTTTGGAATCTCCACCCCGACTATCCAAAAGACGGCGATAATAAGGGCTGATAAAAATATTTGAACTAAGCCTTTCTTCCAGGCGCACCTCATATTCTCCATCCTGCACTTCCACGATGACATCGGGAAGCACATAGGGGGCGCTCTGGCCGGAAAATAGAGCTCCAGGATAAGGGTTAAGATGACCGATAAATTCCACCGCCTCTTTCACCTCTTCTATGCTCACCCCTAAAGCCCGGGCTACTTTGGGATATAGGTTCTTCTGAATGTCTTCAAGACGGTCTTCAACGATTTCCCTGGCGAGCGTTGGTTCGCCGCCCGACATCTGAAGCAGAAGGCATTCTCTCAAGTCCCTGGCGCCAACACCCGGCGGGTCCAGGCCCTGCACTACCTTTAAGGCCTCTTCAAGTTTCTCCAGGGGAATCCCGCCCGCCTCCCCCGCTCCTCCAGATGCCACCAGCGATGCGGCTATCTCCTCTATTGAATACCGCAAATACCCATTATCATCAATATTGTAGATGATATTTGCCACCGCGGTGCGCAAATCTGCCTCCAAATTCAGTAAATTCATCTGCATAGTGAGATAATCCTGCAGCGAAGGGGCCGGGGCCGGGGTATTCTGGATGGCCTGAAATTTTTTATCCTCCGCCGGCTCGGAGGGCCTGGGCCTTGAGGCATAAGAGAAATAGTCCTCCCAGGCCTCAGCCAGTTCATCTAATTTGGCGAAATCAGTCTCTTCGGTGGTGCGTTCCTCTAAAGGCTCTTCGGCTGGTGGCGTCTCTTCCTCAGGAGAAACCTGGCGCAGTTCCAGGACCGGATTTTCCACCAGTTCCTGATTTATGCGCTGTTCCAGAGCGAGAAGAGGCAGTTGCAGTATCTCTATAGACTGGATGATTTGGGGAGCCAGTTTGAGTCTTTGCTCCAGACGCAGGCTCGGAACTTGCTCCATAGACATAGAATCTCTCCGCTTAAAGTGCGGTACGGCCAGTGATGGCGTCGGCCAGTACGGCCTTATTGGCATATTCCAGGGAACTACCCGCGGCCACGCCGCGGGCAAGACGGGTTATCTTAACCTTTGAGGGCTTCAAGCGTTCGGCGATATGAAGGGCGGTCATATCGCCTTCAGCGTTGGGGTTGGTGGCCAGAATTATCTCCTTCACCCCGAATTTTTGCACCCGTTCGATGAGTTTATCTATGGTTAAATCTTCAGGGCCAGTGTCCTCTAAAGGGGCGATATGCCCCATAAGAACGTGATAATGCCCTTTATACTCACCCGTGGCTTCCAAGGCCAGAAGGTCTTTGTGGTCCTCAACAACGCAAATTTTGGTGCTATCGCGGTCAGGGTCGGAGCATATTTCGCAGGGGTCGGTCTCAGCAATATTGAAACAGATGGAGCAGTTGCGTATGTTTTTCTTCACATCCCGGATGGCATAGGCGAGTTCCATAGCCTCATCCCGGGAGGATTTGAGAATATGATAGGCCAGGCGTTCGGCAGTCCTTGAACCAATGCCCGGCAGTTTGCCGAAGGCCTCTATAAGGTTCTTAAGCGATTTAGTATAACCTGCCAAAATCTTTACCTCGCTACATCTGCTCCAGGAGACCGGAAAGTCCGGGCAGATTAATCCCGCCGGTTATTTTGGCCATCTCCTCGCGCGCCAAAGCCCGGGATTTATCCATCCCTTGAGTAATTGCCGCGAGTATCAGGTCTTCCAACATCTCCACATCATCGGGATTCACTACTTCAGGCTCAATCTTTACCGAAAGGAGTTCCTGATGTCCATTCACCTGAACGGTGACCATCCCTCCGCCGGCCGAGCCCTCCACTACCCGGTTTTTCAACTCCTCCTTCACTCGCTCCATTTCCTTCTGAAATTCTTTGGCCTGCTTTAAGAGCCCGCCGATATTCCCTAAGCCCTTGATCATCCTTCACCTCTTTCTTCTCCCACAATCTTTGCTTTAAATATCTCTTTAACCTTTTCTATCATAGGGTCGAAGGATGAGGCTTCATTGCGAGGAGTCTCTTGCGGTTCTTTTGTCTGACTAATCTCCGAGGAAATGGCCTCATCCGTGGTTAGTTTAACAACTTTGATCTTCAAGGCCGCGCTCAGGACTTCGCCAAGGGCCTCTTCAACTGAGGCCTTTTTTATCCTTAATTCCTCCGCCAAAAGACCGGCCTCCTCGGGCACGCCAAGGAGAACTTCTTTCTCCTTTAGCACAATCGGCTCGACCTGGGCTAAACTGCGGGCAAGAGGAGCCTCTTCTCGTTCCACCCATTTGAGCACCTGCGGCCAGGCCTCCTGCACTTCAGCGAGACTAAGCGCTCGGGGCGCTGAGGTCGGCCCAGATGCTCGCGTCTCCTGAGAAGCGGGCTCGATTGGACTCTCTTCCGCCGCTTTTCTAAAGAGGCCCTTTTCCTCAGAGGAGAAATCCCCGGACGCCACTTCCGAGGTTGCTTCCAGGCTTTCCAAACGCTCTATGGCCTCAGCCAGAGACACGAGGTCGCCCATCCGGGCAAGTTTCACAAAGGCCATCTCCACCGGGATGCGAGGTTCCATAGTCTCCTTTATTTCTCTTTTCGCCTGAGCCAGGAGCCGAATAGCATAGAGAAGGAAATCAGAAGAAAACTTTTCGGCATCTTCCTTTAACCTGGGACGCTCATCCGTGGGCCGCTCAATCAGAGGGGAATCCGCCCCGCAGGATGAAGCCACCAATAAATCCCTCAGGCGCTCGATTACCTGGTTCAAAAAATCCGAGGGGTCTTTGCCCTGGCGATAGATTTCATCCAGCAGTTTCAGGGTTCCGGCCACATCTTTTTTGGCTACGACATCAAGGATTTCGCTTATTCTTTCTTCGGCCACCAGGCCCAGGACCTGATAGACACTTTTCACCGTGATACGCTCACCGGCGAAAGAAATAAGTTGTTCCAGGAGCACCTCGGCATCGCGCACTGCGCCTTTGGCGCGGCGGGCTATCTCCAGGAGCCCCTGTGGTTCTATCTCGGTCTGGGGCGCAGCGGCTTCGGCTATCTGGCCCAGTCGTTTAGCGATATCTTTGGTGGAGATATTTCGGAAATCGAATCTCTGACAGCGGGAACGCACGGTTTCCGGAAGTTTCTGGGGGGCGGTGGTGCAGAAAATAAATTTCACATGCCCGGGCGGCTCCTCCAGTGTCTTCAAAAAGGCGTTAAAGGCCGCCGTGGATAGCATATGGGCCTCATCAATGATATAGACCTTAAAGCGCGCTCGCATGGGCCGATAGGTGGCATTTTCCCGCAAGGTGCGCACATCCTCTACGAAGGGAACGGAGGCGGCATCCTTCTCAATCACATCAATATCATCGCCCCGATGGATGCTCTGGCATATATCGCATTTGCCGCAAGGATTGCTATCTGCCCCGGCTTTATTTTGGCAATTGAGCGCCATTGCCAGGACGCGGGCGGTGGTGGTTTTGCCTATGCCTCGGGGGCCGGCGAAAAGGTAGGCGTGGGCCAACCGGTCGGTCAAAATGGAGTTCTGCAGGGTAGTGACTATGGGCTCCTGCCCCACTATTTCGTGGAAGTTTTTGGGGCGAAATTTGCGAGAGATTACCTGGTAAGCCATACCGAACCTTTCGTTTACTTTTTACTAATTATACCACATTTTGAGGAGATGGAAAGATTTTTCTGGCTCAAATTTGGCAAATGAAAGAATTTGGCTCAATATTTGCTATCGGGGCATACAAATTACTTCACAAATATTGAGGTCAAAGAAATGCGTGGTATAGACCGGCTTTATCACCAATGCCGTGTCCGCGCCGCCTCCGGTGCCGCCGATGGCAATGAGTTCCTTCTCCATATCCAGCAGTCCGGCATCAGCAGCCATTAGCGTAATCTCCGCTGCCACTTTTGTCCCTTGAGAGAATGTGTAATAGGTGCGGCCGATGATTTCAGACGGAGTAAGGCCGCCGAACTTCTCCCTTATCGCTGTCCCGATATTCCCTACGAACCCGTGAGAGGCGGTGAGAAATTTCACGCCTTTTGCTTCGGCCTCCTTAATCTTTTTCTCATGCGGCGCCGTGTAAACCTCCCACCTTGCCGCGGATAAGGTCACGGCGATAATCTCAACATCCACACCGGAGAAAGTCTCGGCCGCCTCCAGCGCGGTCTGGCCACTGGAGGTAGCCAGTACTATTTGCCTTATCCCCAGTTCCTCGGCCCTTTCTCTGGCGGCCTTTAATGTGGCCTGGGTATTTTCCGGCCCACTTCTTTCAAAAATGACAATCTTTTTCTCGGGCATCTTCATCTCCTGACCACGGATTACGCAAAAAAAATAAACACGAATTCAGCAAATTACACCAAACCAAAATTAAGGCCGCGCACCTTCCTTCGACCGCGCCTTCCAGGCTCCTCAAAAGCAGCCAGCTCCGGCCAGGCTATCCTGCGCGAGGATAGGAACAGATGCTATGGCTGCTCCCGTCAGGGCCTGACCAGGTTCACATCGTCCTATTCCGCAGGACCCGACCTTCATCGCCGCTTACCCCCAAGGCCACCCGGGAGACTCACAGCCTCAGGGAAGGCATTAGACCCTGCTATAGCGGGTTGCAGGTTACAGGGCACCGCTACCTCCCCGTCTTAGCGCGGCCTTATTTTAGATTACTCTTTTTTGAGTTCGCTGTCAAGCCAATTTAGATAATCCTGGCTGGCCTGGGTAATGGGGGTGGCCAGGATTTCCGGGGTCTCATAGGGGTGAATCTTGCGGATGGTCTTTTCGATTTTCTCAAAAAGATGGCTTCTGGTCTTAATGAGGCAGAGCCACTCTTGGGCCGTTTCAATTTTCTTCTTCCACCAATAAATGCTTCTTATAGGCCCGATTATCTGCACACATCCTGCCAACCTCTTCTCCACCAAGGCCTGGGCAATCTTCCGGGCACCTTCCTCACTATCAATAGTCGTAATTACCTGAATGAATTCGCTTTTCATTTACACCTTATCCTTATCCTGGGGCTCTTTCAAAACCAAATCATTCAATGATTCTGCAGTTGTTGACCCTGCATAGCGTGACAGATACTTCTGAGTCCAGGGGCATATAGCGACACACTTGCCGCAGTAGGGATGACGAAAATTTGTGCTCTCTCGCAAGTGGCGGTTCCACCTTTGGCAAGCAAATGCATCAAATAATCTCTCCCGCGACATACCCGCACGCCAGGACTCTCCCGTGGGCGCCCGGGCCGGACAAATATCCACACAAGCCTTGCAGTCACCGCACGACGACCGGTCTGCGGGGGTTCCGGTTGGCAACTCTGCATCGGTTAGCACGCTTACCAGGCGCAGCGCTGACCCGTAGCGCTCCGTCACCAAGAGCGCACATTTTCCGATCCATCCCGCACCCGCCAGAGTGGCCACAGTTTTATGCGGCAAAGGGGCAGTAAGAGTCCCCGGATCTGCCTGTGACAGACTTGCCGGCACGGTTATCGCTTCGTAGCCCCCTATGTGCAGAAACTCTGTACAGACTGTGCTCAGTTTCTTACGCAGCGTGCTGGTACGCTCAAATTCGCTATCAAATTCCCTGCTGGGCTCATGCAACAGGCCTGCTACCACCGCGGGGTTAAACGCCACGCCGATACTTATTCCCCGCGGAAAATGCTCCCGCAAATTAGGCGGAAGGGCTCTCAGGTCGGCACAAGACACAAAGGCAGCGCCCTCTTTTAACAAGGCCTCTTCAAGGGCTCGAAATAGGCTGAGCGGAGAGTCTTTCCCGCCGCCATTTTCCATATGGGACTGGTTCATCGTTCAAAATCGATATGGCCTGAGATATTCTTCAACTTGGGACGCCCACATAATAGCAACTCATACGCCTGGAAATCGTAAAGAGTGCCTAACCGCCAGCGTCGCTTTCGTAAAGCTTTTTGATCTTTTCATCAAACGACTTTTTCATCGCCTTTTCATAGTGGGCCGTCACGGCGGGGTCTTCTGGCACTTCGCCCATATCGCCCGTTTCTTTGATCCAGTCAGCGAGCGTCCGGCGCATCTTCTGGAGTAACTCTTGATGAGAAGGCGAAGAGGCCAGATTATTGAGTTCGTGAGGGTCGGCCTGCAGCTCATAAAGTTCTTCTTCGGGTCTTCTTTCGGCCATAAAGAGCGCCTGCTCTGGCGTTAGTTTGCCCTCTTTATGCAGCCGGCGCATAAGACGCATCACCGGATAGGTCTCCTTATACCTGTTGAGTTGGGCATAGGGACGCTCAGGCATAAAGTTGCGAATGTATTTGAAGCGCTTGGTTCGTATGCAGCGGATTCTATCCATAGTCTCATCGCAGCGGTCTCGTGCGGCAACAATATACTCGCGTTTTTGGGCCTCCGGTCCCAGGAAAACCACCCCCTGCATATGGGCAGGTGGTTCAATGCCTGCTATCTCAAGCGAGGTGGCGCTGAGGTCAATGGCACTCACCAAATCATCGCTTACCGTGCCCGCTTTTATCCTGCCCGGCCAGCGAACAATCAGCGGCGTGAGAATGCCTCCCTCGTAAAGGAATTGTTTGCCCCGCACATGAGGCCGGCCGTTATCGCCGAAGAAAATAACCACAGTATTTCCCGCCAGGCCTTCATCCTCAAGCCGCTTGAGCACTGCGCCGACCTTCCTGTCTAATATGCCGATGGCATCCAGGTATCTGGCCCAGTCTGCGCGGGCGACGGGGTGGTCTGGATAATAAGGGGGAATTTTCACCAGCTCAGGGTCAACTGCGTTTTCCTTTACTTCTTCAAAGATGCGATGCGTTTCCCGAAAATTGACCTGAGCATAGAAAGGCTGGCCGGGCTTACGCTCGTTCCAGTCGGTGCCGTCAAAAGGGTTTTCCACAGTAAAGTTGAAATCCGTTTTACCCCTGCCTTCAACTCCCGGTGCGGCGGTTATGACATTGGCGGTGAAATAACCGGCCTCACGCAAATAATCCGTGATCAGGCGAACCCCCTGGGGCAGGCGATAGTTATCACGCCGATGGCTGCGATGATGATGTGCACCGATGGAGGTTTGATACATACCGGTCATAAAAGCGGAGCGCGAAGGAGAACAAACCGGCGAGGTGAGAAAGGCGTTAGTGAATCGGGCGCCTTCGCTGGCCAATCTGTCAAGATTTGGCGTCCGGGCAAGTTTCTCTCCATAACAGCCGAGGTCCGGGCAGAGGTCCTCGGCAATGAGCCAGAGGATGTTGGCCCTTTCTTCCTTTGCCGGGCTCGGATTCAAACCACTCCCCGACGAAGCATCCGCTCGATGAACTCCTTCACTTCTGGAAAAATCATCTCTTGCAGTTTTCACTGGCCTACTCCTCCCTATTATGAGTCTCTCTCAGGATGTCCTCAAACTACCATATCTTAATGATGTGCGTATGATATGATAAGTATTGACCTTGTTTTGGTCAAGGTCAAAAGAAAAAAATGTTCCTGAAAAGTCACAGATAGTCATAGCATTTTCAGATTGATAATTTTTATATTTTTAGTTAACATAATATTTTGTGGCGACAGATTAGGAGGGCTATAAAAACAAGGGGCCTCAATGTGTGAGAGCGATTTCCGTTCTATTGAACGGGACGGTGCAGAAGTGAGCATGTCGGGGGATGATGTGGATTCTCCCTGTATTATGGTCGTATTTGGGGCCTCGGGCGACCTCACGCGCAAGAAATTGATACCCGCGCTATATAGCCTGGACTGTGACGGGCTTCTGGATGACAATTTCACTATCGTCGGGTTTGCGCGGAGTGACAAGAGCCGGGAGGAATTTCGCAACGAAATCCGAGATACCATCCAGAAATTTTCTCGCAAGGGTCTTTTTTCGCCAGAAGTATGGGAGCGTTTTTCTTCGCGTCTCCACTACTTCACAGGCCAGTATGATGACCCGACATCACACATCAAGTTCGGAAAGTTTCTCGGCCAATTGGAAACAGTGTGCGGGGCGCGGCGATACTTGTATTACCTGGCGCTTCCGGTCTTGATTATGCGAGCGCCAAGCGGCTCAACCTCCTCCTTTCCTCTCTTTTTGGCGAATCTCAAGTTTACAGAATTGACCATTATATCGCCAAAGACACCATACGGA
>LIZR01000105.1 GCA_001302825.1 Planctomycetes bacterium DG_23
GCAATGCCTGGAAGTACTCCTATCACGAGCAGGATACAATAAATCCCCGAAAAAATCAAGCCCTTTCTCGCATCCGCAAAGGGTCAAAGCAAAGAGAGCGACCTCCTCAGCATAAAAAAGACCAGGAACTGAAGGCCATTATTAGTCATATGCACTGCCGCCGGCGCCAAAATGGACTGGCGCTTCTCATAAATATATGCCAGAACCAAACCCAGAACAAAAATAGGCAGGAGCGCAAAGCGATTGAAATGGACCACAGAAAATATCAAAGCACTGGCCATCATAGCAGGCCTCGGGCCATATCGCCTGCGCAAGGCGCCATAAAGAAATACGCGGAAGAGCAATTCCTCAGCAAATGGCGCAAAGACCACGACCATAAAGATTAGAAGTCCTAAATGCTCCGGCCTTTGCACACTTTCTATCAACTCTGTAATAGGTTGACGAGGAATCCGCACACCCCAGAGCCTTTCCAGAAGTTCCACAAATTTGCCCGAAAGAAAAACCACGGGCAGAAAGATAAAAAAGCAGAATATCCCGGCCCAGAATTCGTTAATCCCGCGTCTGGCTTTAATCCCCAGAGCCTCACCCAGCGAGCCAGTTCGCTGGTATATCTTGATAAGAATAAAGGTGCAAACAAGCGTCTGAATCACAAACATATAGAGCATACCGATGATGCCCTGCTTTACTTCGCCCATACCCGGAAATATCTCTCTTATCATCAGAGCGGCCGCAAAAAGGAAGAGGAAGATGGAAAAGACTGCCAGTACCGCTTCATTTAGCGTCCAACTCACCGGATTTAAGGGTGCTTGGGCGAAAACCGGCCTTTTTCGTAGGCTGCGGATGACGAACCAGACGAAAAGCCCGATAGTAAATATGAGGAGCAAAACATCCATAGTTTATCCTCTTGGGCTGGAAACTTTCACGCGGGGAGCTACTATGGCACAGCCGACAAAGACTATCGCAAACAGCAAAATAGCCGTCTCAAAACTAAAGTGTACCACCAGGGCCTCCCCACCCAGTAATGTAATAACCATCGCCAAATCTCTCCAGAAAAATATCGCTCCCAAGCCCAGATGTCGTTCCTCCTGAGCCAGGGTATCTCCTACAAAGGCCGTAGTGACCACCGGAATTACACCTGTCTGAAGGCCCAGAAAAAGACTTGAAAGAATAAGAGTGGCATAATGCATACCCTGAAAAGCAACTCCCTTCGAAAAGCGCTCAGCCACAAGCACGGTAGCCATAAGCCCGAAGGCGGCCAGCAAAAAACTTCCTCTCAGCACCACCCCCCTACCCCATCTATCCGATATGGGACCGCCCAGGAAACTCGCCGCGACCCGGGCCAAATAGAAGAAGACCGCGATGCGACCTACGAAACCCGCCCCTATGGCTCTATCAACAAAACCAGCGTACACTCCCAAAAGGATACCGTAAGAGATAGCAGCAGTGAATAGAAAAAAACCGGCCACCAATAAACTGCGTCTTTTGGCCAGTTGCCAAATGCGGCCTAACCTGAGTGCTGCAAAAGTCGAACGGCGCCTGGGAAGAAAAAAGAGAACTGCTACACCCAGGGAAGTAAAAAGCGCCGCTGCTGAGACCACCGCCTGGTCGCCAGAGTATCTCTGAACCTCTCCCAGGAGAAATACGCCCACAGTATATCCGCTGAGCGCAAAGCCGTAGAGAAGACCCGTGCAAAGACCATATTTAGTCCTCTCTGCGGCCAGAAAGATTTGTGTGGGCGCCGCTATCCATATGGAGCACGCACCCCAGCCCCATACTGCGGCAGCCGTAAGAAGCAAAAAATAATCTCGGCTGAGAAAAACTGCCAGAGTGAAAAGCAAATAAGTGAATCCACCCAGAAGGATGGAAAGATAGAAGCCCAAACGCCTGAGGGTAAGGCCGATAAAAATGCGCCAGAACATAAATGAAAAGTAGACCATAGCCAGGATGGAAGTGGTGGCATATCCGAGCAGGGGCCAGTTTGCACTGCGTTTGAGTATGTTTATCAAGAATTGCTGCAGGGCCCCGGCGCCCATAAAGATAAAGCAGAAGGATATACTCATAATGAGGACATCCGAGGGCACGGCTCTTGGCTCGTTCTCGTCCCGCACTTATAATCCTTTTCTAATCGGCCCCGGGAATAAGTTGCACCCAAACCCCTCTTTGGCGTGGGCCATCAAATTCACAGAAATATATCCCCTGCCAGGTGCCCAGGACCAACCGGCCACCTTCCACGAGCAAAGTAACGGACGGCCCGAGAACAGCGGCCTTAATATGGGCATCGGAATTCCCTTCCCGATGTGTGTAGGGGCCGCTTTCCGGAACCAGTTTGCCCAAATGCGCCAGGATGTCCCTTCGCACTGACGGGTCAGCATTTTCGTTTATGGTAACCGCAGCGGTGGTATGAGGCACAAAGACTACACAAATTCCTTCGGAAGATTTAGTCCGCTCCACGATTTTCTGCACCTCGTCGGTGATGTCTACCACTTCATTGCGCCTGCTCGTCTTTATGGATAATCTCTCCACTTTACCCTCCTTGAACATTCAATATAGAATTTCTGCCTCAAAAGTTAATTATCATAGCAATTGAAAGAGAAAAATCAAGGCCTCATCTTCTTTCCTGCGGACGGCAGAATATCTTGACAAAAAATGAAGTGGCCATTAATCTCTATGCGGGAAAAGGGGAGAAGATGATTCTTGACGAAATCCTGGCCCATAAAAGAAAAGAGGTTGCCCGGCGCAAAGAGGTCCTTCCTCTGGAAGCGGTCAAATTGCGGCTTGGGGAAGCGCCTGCGCTCGGGGATTTCAAGGAGGCCATATCCCGACCCGGCAAGATTAACTTAATCGCCGAGATAAAGAAGGTCTCACCTTCGGCAGGCCTCATAAAAGCCGATTTTGAGCCGGCCAAAATTGCCCGCATCTATGCGGCCGCAGGCGCAAGCGCCATATCCGTCCTAACCGATGAAAAATTTTTTCAAGGCATCCTGGCTCATCTAAAAGAGGCAAAAGCGGCCGCAACTCTACCCATCCTGGCCAAGGATTTCTTTATTGATGAATATCAAATTTATGAGGCGCGCACTTTTGGCGCCGATGCCTTCCTGGTCATCGCCCGGGCCTTAAGCCAGGATGAGATAAAGAATTTTCTGAAGATAGGCGAAAGTCTCGGTATGGCGGCTCTGGTTGAGGTTCACGATGAAGAGGAACTGACCAAAGCAGTGGGCTCGGGTGCAGAAATAATCGGCATAAATAACCGTGATTTGGCCACCTTCAAAGTGAACCTTAAGATAACACTGCGTCTGGCCCCGTTCATTCCTGAAGAAAAGATATTGGTAAGCGAAAGTGGGATAAAAAGTCGGGAAGATGTTGAACTGCTAAAAGAGGCGGGCGTTAATGCCGTCCTTATCGGCGAGGCCTTGCTCAAGGAAGCTGAGATAAAGAAGGCCATCAAAAAGATTATGGGCTAAACCCTCCTTAAGATTTGCTCCCCGACATCAGGCCTTAACAGGCACCAATCCCTTGCGCGCCATAGCCCTGGTAACGAGCACATCCATAAGGCGATGCATCATAATTGCGAGGAAGAAAAAAATTAAAAATTTCGCCGGGATAACTCCAGGAGTAGAGACGGCCACCATAATCAAAATCAAAAAAATTAGTACAACCACCAAAAATCCCAGCAGCTCCAAGAGCCCATAAGCGGTACGCTTCAAATATATTTTTCCCCAGCCCGGCAAGATTAGGGAGCGGAGGATGGCCTTTTTAGGCGTGCGATATTCGGTTTGACAATTAGGGCACACATAGAGGCCTTCAGTCATAGGCTTATAGCAGGAATAACAAAGGGATTGATAACAATGCTCTTTGCTAATTGGAATGTCTTGCTGGAAGGAAACTTCTCCCAGGAGATTTTTTAAATGGTCAAGGTCATGAGGGTTCATCCATCGGAAAGTCGTTTTCTCGTTATCCGCCAAATAAAGGGTGAGCGTCTGAAAAAATCTCCTGATGTCAAACCTAATGATATTAGCCAATTTAACTTGACGCCTGATGTATTTGGGATTGCCCGTGCTTGTGGTCTCGATGGAAATAATCCGGGAATTGGTGAGCACCAAAGTTCCATAATTATAACGCCAGGCAAAATAGTTCACCTCAAAGAACATCTCCCATCGCTCCATACCGGTTGCCTTGCACAAAAAAAGCACCCTCTCATCCGGGCCGAGCATTTGGAATAGTAAGGCGTCCACGCGCTCTACGAGGCGCAGTTTGGATTTATTGCGCCTCCTGGCGCGAAATCCCTTTCGCTGGGGGAAAATACTTTCCAGGTCGTAAATCTGCCTGCCTTCGGCTGAAGGGACAAGCACTTCGCTATCTGCGCCCTCCTCCACTACGCTTTGCTCACCCACCTCTTCGCCCACGAAGTGCTCCTTTCGCCCCAGGAAGGCCAAGACTTAAACCTTCTAAAGCACAGCATCCAGGGCCGCGGTGAGTTTTTCCTTGGGCGTCACCCCGACGAAGGCCTCTACGATTTCCCCATCTTTGAAAAGAATGGTGGTAGGGATAGCGGTTATCCGATAGTTTGGCGGGGTCTTTGGATTTTCATCCACATTGAGTTTAGAGATTTTGGCCTTACCGGCGTATTCCGCGGCCACCTCTTCAAATACCGGCGTCATCATATGACAGGGCGCACACCACACCGCCCAGAAATCCACCAGCACCGGAAGGTCCGCTTTTAGCACCTCTTCTTCGAAACTATCGTCCGTCACCTCAACCACCTCTGGTGCCATCTCTTCCTCCTCTAAAGAAAAATTATGCCTTCGTCTCCTCCACGAACTTGGCGGCCTCCAGCGCGGCAGCGCAGCCGCTGCCCGCAGCAGTAACGGCCTGCCGGTAGACCTTATCGTGGACATCGCCGGCGGCGTAAATTGCCGGGATGTTAGTCTGGTAGCGCTCATTCACGATAATGTAACCCGCTTCATCGAGATTTATCAATCCTTTCAAAAATTCGGTATTGGGAACTGTACCTACGAGGACAAAGACCGCTTTGACCTCCAATTCGCTTTTCTCATCAGTCTTGACATTGCGCAACTTAATGGATTTAACCACCTCCTCGCCGCGGATTTCCTCGACCACGGTTTCCAGGATAAAGTGAACTTTTGCATTGGCCAGGGCGCGTTCCTGGAGAATCTTTTCCCCGCGCAGTTGGTCGCGGCGATGGATAATATGCACCTTACTGGCAAACCTGGTCAGAAATACTCCTTCCTCCAGCGCGGTATCGCCGCCTCCAATCACCGCCACCTCCACATCGCGAAAAAGGGGCCCGTCGCAAGTAGCACAGTAGGAAACCCCCTTGGCCAGAAATTCTTTCTCTCCGGGAACGCCCAGTTTTTGCGGGCGAGCACCGGTGGCAATGATTACTGCATGCGAGTAGAAATCTCCCTTTTCACGCGTTGCTACCTGGATGCGGGTCTCCTCCGGTGTGATTTGCGTTACCTCTGCGGTTTCTATCTGGAGGCCCAATCTTTTGGCCTGTTTTGCGAAATTGCCCATAAGTTCCGGGCCGGTAATGCCTTCGGGAAAACCGGGAAAATTCTCCACGCCGAGCGTAGTTATCATTTGACCGCCCGGGGCAAGTTTTTCCAGAAGCACCGTATCCAGACGCGCCCGGGCTGCATAAATCCCCGCGGTAAGCCCTGCCGGCCCTCCCCCGATAATAATAATGTCCCACATCTTGGGCATCCTCCTCGGAACCCTGAAGGGCTCCTTCGGAGTCCTGAACGGGTCGCTTCTCCATCAAATCGGCGATTATAAAATCACCTGAAACAGACTTCAAGCAAATTCTGCCCCTTTTCGGTTGATAATTGCAGCATTTGCAGGTATATTGCGAATCTACAGATTTTTGGGCCATCTTGTGGGAGCAATTATGCGCACACAACTTGCCTGTATTTCCTGTCTTATTGAAGATGTCCGCACGGCCGCGGACGGCCTCATCTCAGATGAAGCCGAAAAAGAAAGGGTGATGAAAAGCCTCTTGCGATGTCTGGCTGAACATTTTACCAGCGAGGAGCCGCCTTCCTACCATATCACTCGCCTCCACCGCAGATTAAAAAAGCTTACCGGCATTAAAATGCCTTTCAGAAAGCGCCGCCAGGCGGCCAATGAGGCCGGAGTTAAATTAGCCCGCATCGTGGCCAAAAAGCGAGATGCGATGAAAGGGTTCGAGAGATTTTCCTTTCTCGCCCGCTGGGCCTTGGCGGGAAATTCTATGGATTTTCGCCATGTGGGCACCGGCTATCATTTTGATTCAGAAAAAGTAGAGGATTTTTTCTCCGAGGCACTGGAAACTCCTGCCGTGAATAAATTGCGGCGAATATATTCACTTTTGCGCGGGGCTCGCCGCATCCTTTATGTGCACGATAATGTGGGCGAGATTGCCCTGGACAGGCTCCTCGTAGAGGAACTTAAGGGTTGGGGGAAATATGTGGTCTCGGCGGTGCGCGGCGGGCCTATAACCTCTGATGTGGTGATGGAAGACGCCGAATTTGTCGGGCTTCCCGAAGTTGCGGACGAAGTAATCATCGCCGGCCCGGATACCTTAGGTCTCAGTTTCACTGAGATGAGCGATGAGATGCGAGAGCAGTTGAAGAAAGCGGATGTGCTTATCGCCAAGGGGCAGGCGAATTTTTATGTATTCAGCGAATATAAGGACCAGGTTCCGGGCGAGATAATTTCGCTTTTCCGCACCAAATGCGACTGCGTCAGCAATCTATTCGGCCATAGCGGCCACATCAACATAGCCACTATTCTCTGAGAGACCCGCCCTTGCACGATATTCCTGGCCTCTGATCGAACCTGAACCAGACCAGGCTGGCTCAGGGACGAGCCAGCCTACTTGGGCGAAATCGCTCGCCCTGCCTCAGGATAAAAAGGCGTTCTTCACTTTGCTCAATTAAAGGCCGCAGGGCCTCCGGGTCGGCCACCGTCCAACGGGCCTCGTGGTCGTAAGTCCCGTAATGACAGGGTATGAGATACCGCGAGCCCAGGGCGTTGGCCAGTTTCGCCGCGTCTTCAATCCCTAACACATTCTCTGTGATGGAAAGAAGCAGAATGTCTATGTCCTTTAGTTCCAGATGCTCTGGAAGAAGCGAAGTATCGCCGGGATAATAGAGATTTCCTTGAGGGCTGCGAATGACAAACCCACAGGCAGTGCCAACTGGTCCACTATGCTCGGCGATGATGCACCGAATCTTAAGGTCCTGGTATGCAAACTCGTCGCCGTAATCAAGGGGCTTGATTTTCTCTTCCCTTACACCTAACTCGCGCACTTTCCTGGCGCAGTGCGCGGTGCAAAGGAAGATGGCATCGGTGCAGGCAAGATAGGGAACGGTTTTTGGTGCGGTGTGGTCGCGGTGGTCGTGGCTCAGAAGAACCAGGTCAGCCTGCGTGACCTCCCGGGCGAGAAGC
>LIZR01000106.1 GCA_001302825.1 Planctomycetes bacterium DG_23
TCACCGTTGAAGAGGGAAGGGCCACCGAGACCACTCTGGAATTCGTGGAAGGCCTGGAATTTGACAAGGGCTACATCTCGCCTTACTTCATAACCGATGTGGAAAATATGGAGGCCGTCCTGGAGGACCCTTACATCCTCATCCACGAAAAGAAAATCTCAAATCTTCAGGAATTTGTGCCGCTTCTGGAGAAGGTTCTGACCACCGGAAAACCGCTTCTCATCATCGCCGAGGATATAGAAGGTGAAGCCCTGGCTGCGTTGGTGATTAACAAATTGCGGGGTATCTTCCGGGTGGCAGCGTCAAAGGCCCCGGGCTTCGGCGACCGCCGGAAGGCTATGCTGGAGGATATGGCCATCCTCACCGGTGGAAAGATGGTTGCCGAAGATGTGGGCGTGAAACTGGAGAATGTGACTTTAGAAGATTTGGGCCAGGCCAAGAAGGTGGTGGCGGATAAAGATTCCACCCGCATCATAGAGGGCGCCGGAACTACCGAGGCCATTCAGGCCCGCATCACCCAGATTCGCAGTCAAATAGAGAAATCCACCTCGGATTATGACCGGGAAAAGTTTGAGGAGCGCCTGGCCAAACTGACCGGCGGGGTGGCGGTGATCAAGGTTGGCGCGGCCACAGAAAGCGAAATGAAAGAGAAGATGGGACTGGTGGAAGATGCCGTCCATGCCCCCCGAGCCGCAGCCGAAGAGGGCATTGTCCCTGGCGGAGGTGTGGCGCTTTTGCGCAGCATCCCCGGAGTGCTTAAGGCCCGCGAAAGGCTGCGCGGAGATGCCAAGACCGGCGCCCATATAGTGGCGCGGGCCTTGGAGGAACCTATGCGCCAGATAGCCGAAAATTCCGGTGAAAACGGCTCCCTGGTTGTGGCCGAGGCTAAGGAAAAGGCCGCCACCTGGGGTTATGACGCCAACACCGGTGAGTTTGTGGATATGTTTGAGGCCGGCATCATAGACCCCACCAAGGTAGTAAGAAGCGCCCTGCAAAATGCCGCCAGCATCGCCGGTTTGATGCTCACCACCGAGGCCCTGGTCGCTGAACTCAAAGAAAAAGAAAAGGCCGTGGAGGGAAGCATACATTAAATAGCAAGCCAGCGAGGCTCTTTTTTGCCGTAGGGCTGGGTCGTCCCTGACCCAGCCTTAGGCCCGAAGTTGCCAGACAGCCGGACAGCATGACAGCGAGATGCAAGGCCTATGTCCTTACTTCGACAAAGATTCCTGGGATACGAGGTGTTTTCTGCGTTTATTATTCACCATCATCCCTTCTCATTTCCCTTGACCTCATTCTAAAAAAAGACTACAATGTATAGAAGTCGGGGCTAAATTTGGCTTTAAGATGGCTAAGGCGGATTACTATACCATACTGGGTGTTTCCCGGGATGCCTCTCTTGAGGATATAAGAAGGGCCTATCGGCAGATGGCCTTAAAATATCATCCGGACCGGAGTCCCGGAGATAGCCAGGCCGAACAAAGGTTCAAGGAGGCCGCCGAGGCCTATGAGGTCTTATCGGACCCGGAAAAGCGCAGCCTATACGACCGGTGGGGTCACGAGGGCCTGCGCGGGGTGCCGGTGCACGATTTCAGTCGCATCGAAAGCATTTTCGACCTCTTCGGGGATATATTCGGCGGTCATTCCATATTTGAAGCATTTTTTGGCACAAGGCCTCGCGGGCCCGCGCGCGGCGAAGATTTAGCGGTTGAAGTTTATCTCACCCTGGAGGAGGTGGCCCAGGGGGTAAAAAAGACCTTTACTGTGGAAAAGTATGAAGTCTGCGAGAAGTGCAACGGAACCGGCGCCAAACCCGGCACCGGGTCCAGCCGGTGTCCCTCCTGTGCCGGTAGAGGTCAAATAGTTGATACGCACGGCTTTTTCACCCTGCGGCGCACCTGTCCGCGGTGTCAGGGCACGGGTGAGGTAATTGAAAGCCCCTGTGCGCTGTGCCAGGGCAGGGGCAAGGTACTTAAAGGAAGAGAACTGGAGGTTAGCATCCCTGCGGGCGTGGAAGAGGGAAATCGCATTCGCATAGCCGGCCAGGGCCACGCCGGAGACAATGGCGCCCCTCCCGGCGACCTATATTGCTTTATTCGCCTGCGGCCTCATCCGCTCTTCCAGCGCAGTGGCCGCGACATAATACTTTCTATGCCTATTAGTTTCGTCCAGGCGGCGCTGGGGGATATGGTGGAAGTGCCCTCGCTAAAGGGCCGGGCTAACCTGCGCATCCCCAAAGGCACTCAAAGCGGGAATGTGCTGAAGATGAAAGGCCGCGGTCTTCCCGACATTCACGGCTACGGCAGGGGCGACCAACTGGTTCAGGTAATTATTGAAACCCCCAGGAAACTCACCAAGGAGCAGGAGGAACTCCTGAAAAAATTTGCCGAAACCGAAGACATCCATATCACCCCGCAGCGCAAGAGTTTCCTGGAGAAAGTGAAGGAGTATTTCAAGTAACTAAAGCGTGACGGAGAAAAGGGGCGAATTTTACTTGTTTTTAAGGGTTCTTTTTCTATAATACGAGACTCAGGCAAAATTCCGGGCAGAGAGAATAGGGTGAAAGAAGAGGAAAGCAAGAAGCCAGAAGAAGAGGATGCCACTGCGGAAGGTGGAGGGGAGGGCGCTTCTCGCCCGGGCCACTCCAAAAGAGCCTCTCGCAAAAAAAGGCCCGCCCGGGCTGAGAAAAAGGTGGAAATTACTCTCAAGGAACTGGAGGCCCTCAAAGCCAAGGCCCGCGAGAGCGAGCAATTCCTCGACCAACTCCAGCGCACCACGGCCGATTACATAAATTATCAAAAGCGCGCCCAGCGCGAAGCAGAGGAATGGCAGCGTTTCGCCCTGAGCGACCTCATTTCGGAACTTCTCGGTATCCTGGACAATTTTCAGCAGGCCCTCCAGGCCGCCGGGGAAAATAGGGATTTTGACAAATTCGTCCAGGGAGTTAGAATAGTGGAGAGCGAATTTTTGAAAGTGCTGGAGCGCGCGGGGCTGGAGCCTATTGAGGCCCTGGGCCAGCCCTTTGACCCGGCCTTGCACGAGGCCGTAGCCCAGGAGGCCACGGAGGCCTATCCTCCCGGCATGGTGTCTCAGGAGATGCAGAAGGGTTACAAGTTGCACGGGAGAGTGATTCGCGCGGCGCGGGTAGTGGTGGCCAGGGCGCCGGAAGAGGTGTCGGTGGCCTCGGAGGAAGATGACGCCCAAAATAGCGAAGAAAGGGAAAAGGGAAACAATGCCCACTTATGAATATGAATGCAGCGCTTGCGGTTATAGCTTTGAGCGTTTCCAGTCCATAACAGCGCCTTCGGTGCGCAAATGCCCTCGCTGCGGCCGTCTTAAAGTGCAGCGACTCATCGGCACCGGCTCCGCAGTTATCTTCAAGGGTGCGGGCTTCTACCAGACCGATTATCGCAGTCCCGAGTATGAGAAAAAGGCCAAGCAAGAGAAAACCAAGGCCGCGGGCGAAAAGAGAGAGCCTAAATCGTCCAAAGAAACCAAAGGCGGAAAGAAAAATGCCTGAGGCTCGCTGCCCCGGTTGTCGCCAGATTTTTTCCTATAAAAAAAGTAGCGATTTTCCCCATTTTCCCTTTTGCAGTGAGCGCTGCCGTATGGTAGACTTGGGCAGGTGGTTTGAGGAAGAATACTGCATCTCGGAAAAGTTAGGGGATGCGGAAGATATGAATTCATATAAGAGGCTGCGGGTAGCGAAGAAAAGCGGCGGGTCGGCTGGCAATTCACCGCATAATACCAGTTCAGATAAAAAAGATTAGTGGGCTCGGGGGAAAGGAGGTTTAGATGCGAGAGTTGCGGCAGGATTGGCGGGACCTTTTTCTGGGCTTCAAACTGGCCCGCGATGCCAAAAGGCTCATTATCGCCTTCTGCGGAGTGCTGGTAGGGGTAATCCTTCTGGCCTTAGTGAAGGCCGTGCCGGTTTGGCTTTCCCTTACGGTCATCGGCGTGCTGGTCTGGGGTGCGGCCAGTTATCGGGTAGCCAAGGCCAAAAGCCCCGGCACTATGCTCCAGGGATTGGCTTTAGCCTTGGGCATCGCCCTTACAGGGGTGGCCATAGTGTTGGTTGGAATTTTGGCCTCTCCTGCGACGGAAGGGCTCATAAAGACTGGAGTGGATATATTTGTGGTTCTGGTCTTGGTGGCCTTTTTCGGCGGCGCCATTACCCGCTCGGCAGCGGTGGAACTGGTCACAGACGAGATAGTGGATGTAAGGAAGGCTCTCGGCTATGCCGGTAAAAAATTCAGGGATTATTCAGTTTCCCTGATAGGGCCTTTTTTGGCCATTATTGTCCTGGGCCTGGTAGTGGCCTTGGTGTCGCTCTTTCCCGGGCGGGTCATCCCTTATGTGGGCGAAATTTTTGTGGGCGTCACCTATTTCCTGGCACTTTTTGCCGGGCTATTGATGGTGCTGGTGGCCATCGGCTTACTTGGTTTAGGTCTGATGCCGGTATCGGTTAGCGTGGAGGGCACGGACGCCTTTGACGCCTGGAGCAGGATTTATAGTTACATCTTTGCCCGGCCCTGGCGCTTTATCTTCTATCATCTGGTAGGCTTTGTCTATGGGATGGCCTCGCTATTTTTCATCAAGATATTTACCGTGGGCTTTGTGTGGGTTGCGGCCAGATTTGTAGGATGGGGGATGGGTGAGAAGTTCCGCGATATTATCTGGCCCAATGTAGTTTCACAGATAGTTGAGATTATCCAGCCCATAGACAGTTTAGTGCTGAGTTTCCTGCGGTTTTTCCGGGGGCTGCCTTTTACGAGATGGACTATTAATCTCTGGGAAGCGTTTCCTATTCCGGAGGTTACCAGCACCCCGCCACTGGGCGCAGCCAAAGGCGTCGCCTGGTTCTTCATTTTCCTTTACGCCATAATTATCGTGGGCTTCGTCATCAGTTTCGGTGTTTCGCTTTTCTTCTGCCTGGAGACCATAACCTATCTCCTTCTGCGTAAGGTGCACGATGGGACAGACTTCACCGAGATTTATGTGGAGGAAGAAAAAGAGGAACTGGAGAAGGTAGCCGAAGAGCCCCCGGAAGAAGAAGCGGAAGAAGAGGAAGCCGAAGAAGAAGAGGAGGAGGAAGAAGAGGAAGAAGGCGAAAAGCCCGAGGAGGGATAAGGCTTTCAAATTCAGGCCTTAGTGCTTTGTGGCCTCTTATAGTTATCCATATGTCATATCAGGCGCTCCGTAAAATCTTACGGAGCGCCTTTTTTTACTTCAAAAAGTGCTCTTTAGGCGCCCGGTGGCTTATTCCGTAGACTTCCAGATATACTTGCCCGTTTTGTCAATATAGCCCCATCTGCCGCGGAACTCTGCCCGAGCCAACCCTTCGGAAAATGGCAGGGCTATATCGAACTGCGGATTGATAACAAACTTCCCCGTCTTATCAATATAGCCCCATTTGCCCCTAATCTTTGCGCCTGCCAATCCTTCGGAAAAGCCCCAGGCAAAATCGAACTGTGGATTGATAACACGCTTTTCCGTCTTATCGATGTAGCCCCATTTGCCCTCAATCTTTACTCCTGCCAGCCCTTCGGAAAAGCTCCGAGCATCATCAAACTGCGGTCTGATAACACACTTCCTCATTCTGTCAATATAGCCGCGCTTGCTACGCTTCTTTATCAGTGCCAGCCCTTCGGAAAAAGGCAGGGCCATATCAAATTGCGGATTTATAACATATTTTCCCCTCTTATCTATATAGCCCCACCTGCCGCGCTTCTTTACCGCTGCCAGACCTTCGGAAAACCTCTCAATAAGATTGAACTGCGGTCTGATAACAAACTTCCCCATTTTATCAATATAGCCACGCTTGCCGCCCCTCTTTACCGCTGCCAAGCCTTCGGAAAAGGCCCCAGCATAAGTAAAATCGAACTGTGGCTTGATAACATACTTTCCCGTCTTATCAATATAGCCAACCTTGCCGCCCATTATTACCAGCGCCAGCCCTTCGGAAAACTTCTCAGCAAGGTCGAACTGCGGTCTGATAACACACTTCCCCGTATTATCAATATAGCCAGCCTTGCCGCCCATTACCACAGGGAAGAGCGGCCTTGTTTCTTCCTGACTGCTGACCCTTTTTCTCTCAGTTTCTGGCATTTGGCCTAATTTGAAATAAGCAAACTTTACTCGTAAAAGCTGTTAATAATATTAAACTATAAAAAACAAATTGCAAATAAATTATACTAAAAATTTACAAAATTATTTCAGGCCAGATTACAAGCGAAGTTTCTTGCATTTTTCAGCCCATTTTACATAATAAGATTTTGTCAAAAGTGGCGAAATTTCCTTGCCCTGCAACGGTTAAGGCCGATATTATTGTGGTAAAAAGTAAGCGCAGATACACAGAGATGACCGCTGATAAAAGAAAATCACCCTGGCCGTAAAGCCCGGCTCGGGCGGGCTGAAGCACGGAAATTAGGGAAGCACTGAAAGTAATCTAATCATTAAGAATAAAACTTCTTTGCTGTTTCGCTGCCTGGCTGTATGGCTGCCTGGCTGTTCCGTGATTATGCTTTTCAGGGGGGCGGGAGCGATGTTAGAGCGTATTTTCCAACTCAAGGAGCATAGGACCAATGTGCGTACGGAGATTATCGCCGGGCTCACCACCTTTATGACTATGGCCTACATCATTATCGTCAACCCGGCCATCCTTCAAGCCGCAGGCATCCCCAGAGGGCCTTCAATGGTGGCCACCATCATCTCCGCCGTCTTCGGCACCCTTATTATGGGCTTTTACGCCAATCGTCCTTTTGCCATCGCCCCTTATATGGGCGAAAATGCCTTTATCGCCTTCACCGTGGTGAAGGTTCTGGGCTATAGTTGGCAGACGGCCCTGGGCGCGATATTCATAGGCGGCGTGATTTTCACCATCCTAACCCTGGTCAAGGTGCGCACCTGGCTGGTGGAGGCCGTTCCTCAAGGCCTCAAATATAGTTTCGCCGTGGGCATCGGCCTTTTTCTCACCTTCATCGGACTGAATGATACCGGGATAGTTAGTCTGGGAGTTCCTGGCGCGCCGGTGAAGATGGGCGATATTACCAGTTGGAAGGTTTTTCTGGCTATAATCGGGTTTCTTATTATGGCCATCCTGATGATCAGGAAGGTGAGGGGTGCGATAATTCTGGGCATCCTGGGAACCACGGTGCTTTGCTTCATCTTCAAGGTGGCGCCGCTTCCGGAAGGGTGGGTTTCAATGCCGCCCAGTCTCGGCCCTATATTTTTGAAACTGGACATCCTGGGGGCGCTCACCTGGGGCTTTTTTGCGGTAATTCTTACCGTCTTCATCCT
>LIZR01000107.1 GCA_001302825.1 Planctomycetes bacterium DG_23
ATTCCGTGCCGCAAGAGGAGCGCGGGCTCGCTTTTGGCCTGCTTGATTCTATGGACACCCTGGGGGCTATGCTGGGCCCGCTTTTGGGCCTGGGCATATTCTATTTATTGAGTCATTACACCAGAATCGGCACCGAGAGCACCTTTCGGTTCATCTTCTTCGCTGCCGCTATTCCTACGGTAGTGAGTATTTTTATTATCATCACCAGGACGCGAGAGGTGAAGGAATTCGGCGGCTCCCACGAAAATCCGGCGAGCGTAGGCCCCCGAACCTCACGGCTGGCGGCTTTAAAGGCCCATAAAACTCTCCTCATCTTCACCATTATTAGTTGTCTGTTCGCCTTCTGGGCGGTGACAGAAAACTTTATGTTGGTCTGCGGGCTCAGGGTATTGGATATAAGCCGCCAGGAAATGGGCGAGATCTGGCTCGTGGTTATCCTTTACTGGTTTATAAATGTTACCTTCGCGCCCACCGCTCTTTATGCCGGCAGGCTCTCGGATAGAATTGGGCGGAAACTGCCCATATTCTTGAGTCTGGTTATCCTGGCCGCGCTCACCCTTGGCTTTGCCTTTGTAGGGCCCACATATTGGCACATAGGGATTCTTTTTGCCCTGCACGGGGTATATCAGGGGTTCCTCAAGCCGGCGCAGAAGGCCTTTGTGGCCGATTTGGCCCCGGAGGAGTTAAGGGCCACCGCGCTGGGCGGATATTCTATGCTCACCGGCGCGGCGTCAGTGCCCGGTCCCTTAATTTTCGGCCTTCTCTGGCACTATTCCGGCGGGTGGAGGCTTCCGTTTCTGCTCTCCGGCTCTTTCGTGGCCCTTGCTGCCATTCTCCTTTTATTCTTTGTTCGCGAGCCCGCGAGGAAATCCAGCGACTAATTGTCTTGCGGTGTCTCTGCAAATAAGGATGGCAGCCCTCGCATTTCACTGAGGCACGATTCAACGGGTGGCCGTTATTTCGATTAAAACAAAATGAGAGGCGTTATGGGAAGACCTAATTTCGGGGTTATTGGCGCTGGCTTAAGGCAAGCGAGGTATAAAGGGTTTACACCGAGGCACATTTCGGCTATAATACTTGAGGATAAAGCGCCCTTGGTTTCGGGTGAGAGTGGCAAAAAGTCCCGGGAGACTTCCCTGGCGGCGCAAGGATCCGTCAAAGGTACGAAACTTATTAACTCACCACGGGGAGAGTGAAACTATGGATAGCGAAAAGATTAAAAAGGCGGTTAGGCTTCTTTTAGAGGGGATTGGGGAGGATCCAGAACGAACGGGTCTAAAGGACACGCCTGACCGGGTGGCCCGGATGTGCGAAGAGATTTTTGCCGGCACGAGCAAGGACGCCTCAAAAATCATTACCCCCCTTGAGGCCCCGGACCATGACGAAATCGTACTGGTTAAAGACATCCCTTTTTATTCTATGTGTGAGCATCACCTCCTGCCCTTTATGGGCTTTGCCCATGTGGCTTATATACCCGAGGGCTCGCGGGTGACCGGCCTTAGCAAACTGGCCCGGGTAGTGGATATGGAGGCCAGACGCCTCCAGGTACAGGAGAAACTCACCGTGGCCATCGCCGAGGATATTATGAAGTCGCTTCAGCCCAAGGGAGCGATGGTGGTGATTGAGGCCGAACATCTCTGTATGACGATGCGCGGGGTTAAAAGTCCGGGCTCCAAGACCATCACCTCGGTGGTGCGAGGGATATTCCGGGAGCGTCCGGCCACGCGCGCCGAGGCCCTGGCGCTTATAGAAGGGGCGAAATGAGCCTTGTTTGGTAGAGAAATAGTCGGCCGTAATACTCGCCTTATTCTTTCATTTCCACAAAATCATAGAAATTCTTAAGCCAGCGGCGTGTGCCTTTGGGCCGGGACTCCACGAACTGGATGAAATCCACCAGGCGGGAGAGGGTCTCCTGGCTTATGCTGTGCTCAAATTTACAGGCATCGGCCTCCGCATGCGCTTCGTCGATGCCGAGCATTTCGGAAAGGAATCTGGTAATGATTTTGTGGCGGCGGGCAATTTTTTCAGCGGTGCGCCGGCCTTCATCAGTAAGTTGGATATAGCCATATTGTTCGTGGGCCACCAGGCCGTGCTCCACCAGGCGGTGAAGCATCTGAGTGACACTGGCGCTGGAGACCCCGGCATAAGCCGCAATCTCCTTCACCCGGGCAAAGCCGCGTTCGGCCGAGAGGCGATATATTATCTCTACATAATTCTCAAGGCTCGGGGTTAAATCCTTCTCCATTTCATCCCCCGCTATGAAATACAAAACATCATAAGAACATACCCAGCACTAAATTTAACAGTCCTCCCACTATGAGGGCCGTGGCTATCATAATGAGAGCGGACTTGGTCATATCTTTAAGCCCCAGTTCCCTGAGTAAGACGGCAAATGTGGCTACGCAGGGGAAATACGCGGTAAGCACTACGCTGGCAACTATCAGTTGCTTCAATGAAAGTCCTAATGGAGCGAGCATACCCACGGCAACATCTTTCCTCAAAAATCCTATGATAAGGGCACCGGTGGCCTCCACCGGTAATCCCAGAACCCCACTCACTACTGGTGAGGCCAGTTTCCCTATAAACTGAATTATTCCAAGCGTATAAAGCACATTTATCAGCACCACTCCCAGAAGGACGAAGGGCACGGCCTCTGTGGTAAACTGCCTTATGCGTATCCAGACCTTTTTTGTTAAGGCCTTGTAATAAGGAATGCGGTAAGGAGGCATCTCTATAAGTATCTCCGGGGTCTCGCCTTTAACCACTGATTTCAGGATGCTCCCTAAGATGAGCCAAACTAAGAAAAGACTGACGAATACCGGAGCCAACCCACTAACACCGTATTTTCCCACCAGGCCCATTATCATAGCAATCTGGGCCATACAGGGCACGGCTATGGCCATTAGGGTAGCAGCGATAAAGCGCTCCTTTCTGGTCTCCATTATGCGAGTAGCCAGGGCCCCGGGTACATTGCATCCTAATCCCAGCATCATAGGAATAATGGATAACCCGTGCAGACCCAGTCGATGCATCAGATTATCTATAAGAACCCCTACCCGCGGTAAGTATCCAACATCTTCCAGGACGCTCAAAACCAAATAAAATGCAAACACATAAGGCAAAACCATAGCCAGGGGCACGAAAAGTCCGGTGGTAAGAGCCCCGAAGGACTGCAAGAAATCTATCTTCCCCTCAATCAGCTGACCTATGAGGATGTCGTGGATAAAGCCCTGCGAGCCCAAAAAAATGGAAAATCTCATCATCAGCGGCGCCCAGAAGTGTTCAAACGCCGGCTCCATAATATATCCTATGAGATACTCGCCAATAAACCTGATCAGTCCGAAAACCACAAGACCGGTCAATATGGCTATGGGTATGCCACTTAGAGGCATTATAGTGGCATCGCTCAGGGCTTCAAGGAAGGTGTGATGTCGATGGGCCACCTCCTGCACCTGGTCAACGATTTCCCCGATGGTGGCCCATCTCTTTTCCTCCTCGTAATCAAAAGTATTTGCCTTAGCGTCTTTGAATCGATTTACCAGTTCCTTTATCCCTTCGCCGCTCAAAGCACAGGTGGGTACTACGGGGACTCCCAAAATCTGTTCGAGTCTTTGGTAGTCTATTTTTATGCCGTGATGGCACGCAGAATCCCATATGTTTAAATTAATTACTACAGGTTTACCGGATTTCAGGAGTTGCAGGGTGAGATTGAGATTCCGTTCCAGGCAGGTTGCATCTACTATGTTTACTACAATGTCGCCCTGCTTGAGCATACGAACAGCGACCTCCTCGGCTTTGGTGTTTGGCTCGAGGGTGTAGGTGCCCGGAATATCAATAACCTCAACCCTTTCTTCTCCAATGCGCATATAGCCTTTGATGAATTCAACCGTGGTGCCGGGATAGTTGGAGGCGATGACATCGGCGCCGGTGAGCCGCGAAAAGATGGCGCTTTTGCCCACATTGGGATTTCCCATCAGTAATATACGCCTCATTCAGCCACCTCCACCATAACCCGACCGGCCATACCGAAACCAACTGCAATCTGCCTACCGTCCACTGTAACCATTACCGGTCCTCGGAAAAATTGAGCACCAGCTTTCACCACCCTCTTTCCAGGACGAACCCCCAGGGCATCCAGACGCCGCGCCATGCCCCAGCCTCCCTCTATACTCAATATGAACCCACTCTCACCCGGGGCCATCTCCGTCAAACTCTTAATCATCTTTTGCCTTTCTTTGTCACTTTAATAGTGCCTATCTTTTTTAAGCAAACTTAATTATACCTCATATGTGCCAGTTTTTCAACTAAATTGTTTGCCTTCCCCAGGCTTTTTACTTGCGGGCCAGGATGCAGAAAAAAGTTGAACTCTTGACAGACCTTTGATAAAATTTTTTAGGCTTTATCGAAGCAAGGTGGCTTGATGAAAATCTCTGCTTTAATCTCGGCGCTGTGTATTTTCTTATTTCTAACAGTACCCTCCTGTGGTAAGGCCCCGGGGCCCAAGCGCGACCCGGATACCATCTACTACTCGCTCTCGGACAACCCTACCGTTCTCGACCCCGCTTTGGTAAAAGATGTGGCCGGCGGGGAACTGGTGGCCAAGATGTTTAACGGTTTGGTGCGCTATAGTCTCGATGGCCATATAGAGGGCGATTTGGCCGAGTCCTGGGAGGTCTCGGAAGATGGCACCATCTATACATTTAGACTTCGCTCCGGCGTGCGTTTCGCCAATGGCCGCGTGCTCACCGCCGAAGATGTCCAATATTCCTTTGAGCGGGTGCTTCGGCCTCAAACGGCTGCTCCGCGCACCTGGGTTCTGGATAAAATCCTGGGGGCAAAGGAGATGCTTGCCGGTGAAGCCCAAACCCTCAAAGGCCTGGAAGTGCTGGACGAAGGAACCGTGCGCATTACCCTTTCGGAGCCTTTCGGCCCCTTTCTGGGCCTACTTATTATGCCCGCGGCGCAAATAGTGCCCAAAGAGGAGGTGGAAAAATACGGCCGGGCCTTTTCCCAACATCCTCTGGGCACCGGGCCTTTTCGCCTCACTCAGTTCATCCACGATGAACGGCTGGTATTCGAGGCCAACCCTTTTTATTTTGAAGGCCCGCCTAAGGTCAAGTCCATCGTCTATAAAATCATCAAAGAACCCTTGTCCAAGTTGACCGAATTCAAGCAGGGGCTTCTGGACATCACCGATATACCCCGCGCCTATTTTCTTAAGTTTAGGCAAGACCCTGAGTATAAAGACCTCATCGCCTCAGTGGTGGGGCTCAACACATATTACCTGGGCTTTAACTGCAGTGAAGCGCCTTTTGACGATGTGAAAATTCGCCGGGCATTTTCTTACGCCATAGATAGAAAAAAAATCGTGGAGACGGTGCTTGCCGGAAGGACTACCGCGGCCAAAGGCCCCATACCTCCAGGCATCTCCGGCTATGATCCGGAACTTGCCGGCTATGACTACGACCCGGCTAAAGCCAAACGCCTTCTTGAGGAGGCCGGCTGGCCCTGGGAGCGCCGCGTGCGCATCATCCATCCTTCTGGCGAGGATATTGCCGATATCGTGGAGATACTCAAGAGTTACCTTCAGGCCGTCGGCATTAAGGCGGAGACACTGGCGCGGGAGCGAACCACCTATAAGGATATGCTTCGCCGCGGGAATTTCGACCTCTATTATTATAGTTGGTGGGCGGATTATCTGGATGGGGAAAATTTCTTAGCCCCACTTTTTCTTACCTCCGAAGAGCGCACCGGGGGCAATGCCACCGCCTATTCCAACCCGGAAGTGGATGCGCTCATAAGAAAGGCCCAGAGGGAGCCGGATGCGGCCCGCCGGGTGAAACTTTATCAGGAAATCCAGCGCCTGGTCGTCGCCGACGCCCCGCGCATCTTCCTCTGGCACCGCAATATCTTCACTATCCACCAGCCCTGGATTAAGGACTACAGACTTTATCCTATATATAATGGCGACAAGAGCAATCTCCTCTGGATTGATAAGGCCGTATTAACGGGCCAACCATAAAATAACAAATTAGCAAAGGAATTCAGGTAAACATCTTATGCTTCCCGTGCTTATAGTCTTTGTGGCAGGCATCTCTCTGGGCACCCTTTTCTACACCAGCGCCCTTTACGAACTCACCGACGCCCCATATGCCCTTGTTATGCCGGGGGCCTTGATTCAAAAGACTTTTCTGGGAGCAAGTCTCTGGGGAGTTATTATCTGTTTGGGCATCTGGTTGGGATATTCACGGGTAGCAGCGGCTTTGCAGCGAAAAAGATTTGCTCAGGTTCGCCGCGGTGATGGCTGGAGTTTCCTCCCCTTTGTTTCGCCACTTATTATCTTCCTCGTTGCCCAGGGGATTAAGCGGCCGGAAGTCCTTATCTATTTACAACACGGCGTGGTTCTTTCTCTGGGGCTATTTTTCGCTCTCAAGGTCTTACTCTGGAGGGATGTTTCTGAAGCGAAGCGAAAAATAAATTGGGGCCAGGCCTCGCCCTGGATATTAGCGGCGATGGCAGTAATTTTTACCGCCACCTTTTCCCTCTTAGGCACCCTGCAATATCGGGCGCTTAATGTCCCTTATGGCGATTCGGGATATTTTGAGGAGCAACTCTGGCGCACCATACACGGAGAATTCCTGGTCCAGTCTATGCACAAAGACATCTTTCTGGGAAAGCATATCCAACTGGTTCATCTTCTGCTTTTGCCTATCTATGTCATCTTTCCGCATCTTTTGACGCTGGTGGTGCTGCAGAACCTGGCAGTGGCGGCAGGAGCGATAGCGGTTTATCTTTTGGCAAGAAACAAATTGAAAAGCCCGGGGGTGGGACTGGCCTTTGCTTTTGCCTATTTCTTATATCCACCGCTTCAAATCGCCAATCAGGATATGGCGCTAAACATCTTCCGGCCCATACTTTTTGCCGTGCCTTTCCTGCTTTTTGCCTTCTATTTTCTGGAGCGCAAGCGTCTTGGGCTATTTTTCCTCTTCGCCTTCCTCACGCTTATCACCAAGGAGGAATTCGGCCTCATTCTGGCCTTTATGGGGATATATATATTCCTGGCCAGGAGGAAAAAACGCTTGGGCGCGTCAGTCTTTGGGCTGGGCGTGATCTGGTTCCTGGTCGCCTTTTTTCTGGTCATCCCCTATTTCCACCAAGCCGCAGCCGGCGCGAAGCAGGTATCCCATGTGGTAACTTATTATGAAGATTTCGGCCAGGACTGGGAGGAGGTAAAAGAGACCGTCCTCACCCGACCCTTATTTGTGCTGTGTGCTGGGTTATCTCTTCACGCACGATGGCATCAAAAAGATTAACTTTCTCCTCTATCTCTTTGTGCCCTTTGTTTTCATAGGGCTTCTGGCGCCAGAAATTTTGGCCATCGCCTTGCCTACATTTGCGCTATCATTTCTTGCTTCGCGCGACTCTCTATACGACATTAAATTTTATTACTATACACCTCTTATCCCTTTCCTTTTCATCTCTGCAATTTACGGGGCGAGGCGGCTGGGAAATTGGGCGAGGGATTGGTTTCCTCGTTTCTTTACTGAAGAACGCTGCTTGAGATTCTTGGCGGCGCTCATAATCTCTTCTGCCCTTTTCGCCAATATCCTCGCGGCAAAATCCCCCGTATCTATCCTTTTTCTCCATCCCCGCTCCTCCTTCCACTGGCGAAATATCTATATTCGTAAGCCCAAGGCATATCACCTGGCCGAAATAAAGGCCCTCTTGCCTTCTGAGGCACGCCTGGCCACCACCAACTTCCTCGGCCCCCATTTCACTCATTACAAAAGAGATTATGTCTTCCCCAAATATCCATCCGATGAGGTGGATTACATCGTGATTGATACCACCGAACGCTGGCAGCCTGCCGGTGCTGGGGAGACTACCAAACGGCTCCTTGCCAGCCCGGCCTACGAGAAGATATTCCACAAAGATGGCATTTTGGTATTCCACCGTAAGGCGCCTCTTCAAGAGGAGCCGAACAATAGGGAGAACTGATGAAGAAGATGAAATCCGCCGTGCTCTTTAAGCCCAAGGACCTGCGCATCGTGGAAAAAGATATACCACCCATAGGCCCTGACGAGGTGCTGCTGCGGGTGAAGGCCGTGGGCGTTTGCGGCTCGGATGTGCATTACTATCGAGACGGCCGCATTGGCAATATAGTAGTAAAGGGGCCTCAAGTCCTGGGGCATGAATTCTCCGGCGAAGTTGTGGAGGTAGGCAATGCGGTAAGGGGAATTGAGCCGGGTATGCGCGTGGCCGTGGAGCCGGGCGTTCCCTGCGGCAAATGTGAGGCCTGCCTCACGGGTAAATATAACATCTGCCCTGAAGTGAAATTCTGCGGCACACCGCCGGTGGACGGCGCTTATCAGGAATTCTACGCGGCCAAAGCGGCCTTGGTCTATCCCTTTTCCAAAGAGATTAGTTTCGAAGAAGGGGCGATGATAGAGCCGTTGGCGGTGGCGCTTCATTCGGTAAATGTGGCCCCGGTGAAAAATGGGGACTGGGTGGCAGTCCTGGGTTCAGGACCCATAGGCCTTATGCTCATTCAGGCCGCCCGTTCAGCCGGAGCCACGCGCATCATCGCTACCGACCTCCTGGACTATCTGGTAAAGGCCGCAGAGGAGTTCGGAGCCGATTTCTCACTTAATGCAGCAAAGGAAGACCCGGTGGCGGCCATTATGGAATTTACCGGCGGCCGCGGGGTGGATGTGGCCTTTGAGGCCGCCGGCGTCCCGGAGACCACGCAGCAGGCCATAGAAATCGTTCGGCCAGGCGGCATCGTTGGCCTGGTCGGAATATGTCGCGAGGACACCATCCCCCTTGACCTTCATCCGGCAATACGCAAAGAACTCACCTTGCAAGCAGTGCGCCGCTTTCGCCATGTGTATCCGAGGGCGGTGGCACTCCTGGAGCGCGGCCAGGTAAATGTGGCCGGGCTTATCACCCATCGGCTGCCTTTGGAAGAAATCACCTCGGCCTTTGAGATGGTGGAAAATTACGCCGACGGCGTGCTCAAGGCCGTCATTTTACCGTAGGGATTTTACTTTTGGGGAAATAGAAAACCTCATCCACAAAATTACACAAATTATGTGAATTTGCTACCGTCTTGGCACAGGCCTGTCAAAAAGCCCAAAGACTCCCTTCAGATGTGTCTTGCGGGCCTCGCGCTTGGGCCTCTGGGGCATTCGACTTTTTCCTTGACTTGCGTGGCAGCGCAGCCTATAATTAAAATTTTGGGTAAAGATAAATTTCTTAATATTATATGTGGTTATTCTTTTTGAGGTTAACCAAGGATGCCCAATACTTGCGTGGTGGGTGTGCAGTGGGGAGACGAGGGCAAGGGAAAGATAGTTGACCTCCTGGCCGAAGACTATGACTTTGTGGTAAGGTATCAGGGCGGCTGTAACGCCGGCCATACCGTGGTCATCGGAGATGAGGAATTTATCCTGCATTTAGTGCCCTCAGGGGTGCTGCATCCTGGCGTGGTATGCGTGATTGGAAACGGGGTGGTGGTAGACCCGGTGGTGCTTCTGGAAGAGATTGAGGCCTTAAAGAAACGGGGCCTGGCAGTCGGCGATAATCTCAAGGTAAGCGACCGGGCGCATATGGTACTGCCCTATCACAAGATGCTGGATGCGGCCTCGGAGAGGAAAAAGGGAGATAAAAAGATAGGCTCGACTCTCAGGGGCATCGCCCCTTGCTATGCGGATAAAATGGCCCGTATGGGCATACGCATAACCGACCTTTATAGTCCTGATAGTCTCCGGGAGCGCTTAGAGGAAAATATAGAGGAGAAAAATCGCCTGCTCTCGGAGATTTATGACGCCGAGCCCCTTAATGCCAACGACATCTACGAAACTTATATTGAATGCGCAGAAAAGTTGCGTCCCTTTGTCACGGATACCATCCTGCTCATAAATGAGGCCGTAAGGGCGGGCAAAAGTCTTCTCTTTGAAGGCGCTCAGGGGAGTCTCCTGGATGTGGATTTCGGCACTTACAATTACATAACCTCATCCAACGCCACGGCAAGCGGCGTTTCCACGGGAAGCGGACTTCCCCCGATGAAACTGGACGGGGTACTCGGTGTAGCCAAGGCCTACACCACAAGGGTGGGCGAAGGCCCCTTCCCCACCGAACTATCTGACGAGATAGGTGAGAGACTCCGAGAGCGCGGCCGGGAATACGGCGCTACCACGGGAAGGCCCCGGCGCACCGGCTGGTTTGATGCTGTGGCCTGCCGCTTTACCACTATGATTAACGGCTGCGAAACTATAGCGCTTACCAAACTGGATGTGCTGGATATGGAACCCAACATAAAAATATGTGTGGCCTATGAAAAGGATGGAGAATCTTTTGAGAATTTTCCGGCGAGCCTGGAGGTGCTAAGTAACGCAAAACCTGTGTATGAGGAACTGCCTGGCTGGCAGGAGAAAACCAGCGGCACTACCAAATTCCAGGAACTACCCCAAAAGGCCAAAGACTACCTCGATTTCCTTAAAAAGGCGCTCGATACGGAAATATCCTTCATTTCCATTGGCCGGGAGCGTAATCAGGTTATCAGATTATAGGGGAAAAAGCGGCACATAACCATTATCTTTCATCTAATCTTCTCAGGGACCTGGCCGACACGCAGGCATAAGCAGTGAGCCGATGTGATTTCACCCTTCGGTCACAAACGACGCAATTTGTGCGGGGAAATTGGAAATAAAGAAAAAATTGGATAAACTGCCCAAGCACATCGCCATCATAATGGATGGCAATGGTCGCTGGGCCAAAAGAAGAGGTTTCAAGCGCATCCGCGGCCACGAAGAGGCCGTGAAATCTGTTCGCGAAATCACCGAAGAATGCGCCCGCTTAGGTCTCAAGCAACTCACCCTTTATAGTTTCTCTACCGAGAATTGGAAGCGGCCCAAGAGCGAAGTGGGGGCCTTGATGCGCCTCCTGGGCCATTATTTGGTGGCAGAAAGAGAAAACATAATGAAGAATAACATCCGCTTTACGGCCATCGGCCAGTTGAAGGTCTTGCCCGAGAATGTGCAGAAAGAACTTGAAATTAGCAGAGGCAAGAGTGAAAATAATAGCGGGCTTACTGTATGTTTGGCGTTAAGTTATGGGGGGCGGGACGAAATAGTGCGGGCCTCGCGGCTTTTGGCCGAAGATGTGACTCAGGGCCGCCTGAAACCAGAGGACATCAACGAAGAGGTCTTCGCCTCTCGACTTTATACTCAGGGAATGAGCGACCCGGACCTGCTCATAAGGACCGCCGGAGAACTGCGCATCAGCAACTTCCTCCTCTGGCAGATTTCCTACGCCGAGATTTGGGTTACCCCGGTGCTCTGGCCGGATTTTCGCAAAGAACATTTGTATGAGGCCTTAGAGGCCTATGCCCAGCGAGAGCGCCGCTTCGGCGCCCTTAGCGATTTGTCCTGAGAAACAAAGAAGCCTTAAGGAAGACTAAATGTCATTCAAGCGCGTGGTGATAGGTGCGGCCCTCTTAGTCGCCCTTTTTGTCGCCTTTCTGGGGATGCGTAAGGCCCCCAACGATATGGCCTTTTTGGGCATTTTGTCAGTGGTAGTAGCCGGGGGGCTTTATGAATTTTATGGCTTAATGGAAAAGATGGACGCCCGGCCCTATAAGGGGCCCTATAAGGCTTTGGGGATTGTCTTTAGCGTAGCGGTTATCTTCTGCTGGTCTTCAATGGTGCGGGGAACTTATGAATTACTGCAACACCTTTATCTGCTTTTTGCTTTCATCGTGCTACTTTTTGTATGGCAGGCTTTGAGCAAAAAAACCCAGATAAAGGACGCGGCGGCAACTGCCATTGGGTTTTTTTACCTGTGGATATTCTGGCTCTGTTTGGCTATTGTATACCAGAATCCCTGGTTCGGCTTGCCCGCAGTTGCCGTTACCGTGTTTTCAGTAAAGATAGGTGATATAGCGGCATATTTTTCTGGAAGGGCCATAGGCAAACATAAACTTATTCCCCGCATAAGCCCGAAAAAAAGCATAGAGGGCACAGTTTTTGGAATTGCCGCCTGCATGGCTGTCGTTCTTTTTATGGTGAGGCTTTTGCTGAAAAGTTCTCTTAATTTTTCTCAGTGGTCTCATTGGGAGGCAATCATCTTCGGCTGTTCATTAGGCGTTATGGGGCTTCTGGGCGACCTTGCGGAATCGGCTATCAAGCGCCAGGCCAAAGTGAAGGATTCCAGCCGGCTTTTTGGCGATATGGGTGGCGTGCTGGACCTCATAGATTCTCTGATTTTCGCTGCACCTACAGCATATTTTCTCCTCGTGCTTATGAGGAAAGTTTAAATTAGGAGGCCGTGAAGTAGAAACCGAGCGCTACGAAGGAAAACTTTATGGAAGAGATAATCGAACTTAAAAATCCTGAACATTTCCGCATACTTCTGGGAAACCGGGACAAGAACTTGCGCCTCATCCGCAATGCCTTCGCCGTGAAGGCCGTGGCCCGAGACGGCCGGGTGCGTCTCATCGGCGAAAAGGAGGATGTAATCCGGGCCAAAAGTTTGGTGCAGCGCCTCCTGGCCACCATCGCTGAGGAAGG
>LIZR01000108.1 GCA_001302825.1 Planctomycetes bacterium DG_23
AGTCTATCCACTCCTCCTCGATGAGTTGGCGAAACTCCCACTTGGAACTGAATTGTTCGCCCGCGGCCAGCGGGACAGCAGTGCGCGGCCGCAGGGTCTTGAAGGAGTCGGGGTTTTCGCATCGCAAGGGGTCCTCGATGAAGAAGGGGCATATGGACTCGGCCTCCCGGCAGAGCCAGACAGTGTCAGGTAGGTCCAGACGGGTGTGCACATCGAAAACGATATCTATTTCGTCGCCCACAGCGGTGCGGACGGCCTGGAGTTGCTTGATGGCGGCGCGGACGGCCTGGGGTGGTTCCAGAACCTGGCCGTCCTGGGGCAGACCCCAGCGCACGAACTTCCAGCCTTCTTCTTTGGTCCCGAGACACGACTCGACCAGAGGAGCGACCTCCATACCATGGCCGATGTTGTGCGGGTAGCAGACCACCTTATCTCGCACGCGGCCGCCCAGAAGCTCATAGATGGGAACCCCCAGGGCTTTGCCCTTAATGTCCCACAATGCGATGTCTATGGCTGAGATTGCAGCAGAGAGAATGCGCCCGGCGGGGAAGAAACCGACCCGAAAGAGTTGCTGCCAGATGTGCTCGATGCGTGCCGGGTCCTGACCGATAAGAAGCGGTTTGAAGTGCTCGATGGCCCCCATCACGGCCAGCTCGCGGCCGTTGAGCCCGGACTCGCCTACGCCGTAAATCCCCTCGTCGGTGTCCACCACCACGAAGAGGAAGTTTCGCTGCCCCGCCCACACGGGATACGCCTCGACGCTGGTTATTTTCATATCAGCCCTCCATAGCCATAAAACCTGTTTATTTATCCAGAATATTTTGTCCGCAAAACCTATCTAACCATTACCTGTCCGGAATCGGCAACGAGCGTTTGTCCGGTAATGGTACGAGCCTTCTCGGAACATAAGAAGATCACGGCATCGGCAATATCCTGTCCTTTTATTTCGCGTTTTAGAGCGGTCCTCTTCACATAATAAGGAATGACCTCCTCAGGTTTTATGCCGTATTTTCTGGCGCAAATTCTTATATATTCCGGATTCCAGATTTTGGAGCCTTCAAATACATTGCCCGGAGCCAGGCAATTAACCCTAATTCCATACTCGCCCAGCTCGTGTGCCCAGCCACGAGTCATATGAATTTCTCCAGCCTTTGTTGCGTTATACGCAGTGTTATCCTTACTCGCCTCCAGGCCTGATTTAGAACTGATATTTATGATATTGCCCCCCATTCCCTGGCGAATCATAATTTTTGCGGCGGCCCTGGCCATAAGGAAATAACCGGTAAGATTAACTTCCAGAGCCTGACGCCATTTCCCCACCGGAAGTTCTGTCAGGGAATATGGCGGAGCGATTCCCGCCGCGTTGACCAGAATATCCATACCTCCCCAGTTTTCCAGCAGAGATTTGAAAGCTTTATCAACATTTGCTTCATCGGTAACATTGCAAGAAAGAATCATAGTGGAAGCCTCGGGCAGTTCTTTTTTTATAAGGTCGCGGGTCTGGGTCGCGGCTTTTCTGTCAATATCCAAAAGACCGACTAAGGCCCCTTCTCTGGCAAGGCCGATAGCGATACTCCTGCCCAGACCGCTACCGGCACCCGTAACAATAGCCAGTCGGTCCCGCAATTGCCTTTGTCCTGCCTCAGCAGCGATTTTCCTGCGGAAACTTTCCGCCTCCCATTTGTTGATAAAATCTCGCTGGCGCCGGTTCAGCGGGTTGAGACCACCGAAATTAGTGGCTGAACTTCTAACCAGAAAGGAACCGGTAACAATATCCTTAACATCGGGAATGGTTTTTTCAGTGCCTACTATGAAAAGCCCCAAACCATTAACCAAAAAGGCCACAGAAGGAATCCGGCTTTTTATCATCCGCTCTTTCAATCGGTTGGCAATCGTTTTATAATCATTCTTATCCAGCCACATTGCCGGGCCGTGCGCATAAACCAGTTCATCAGGCGTCAAGCCGGGTAGGGAAAGAAGCCTCTTAGCGTCCTTTCTTTTCAAAAAAGCGCCTATGTCACCATCTATAAAATATCTAACCGCTACATACGCCTGCCTGGTCTCAAAATACGCCTGGCGAATAGCAAGTTTTGCAGCGATAATATCGTCAAATTTTGGCTTCTTAACCTTTACAGGCTTGGAGGGTCTCAGTTTGCTCTCACAAATGTTGATTACCCTCTGGACAAGCCGCAAAGCGGTATGGGCGGTGTTTGTGCTTATAAGTAGGCCATGCTTTTGAAGGAAAATAATTTTTGGTGCCGCCCCGAACCGCTTCTTATAAGCATTGACCAACTTGGACACTTTCATTGCCAGCGTATATCCGGGATCAACATACGGGACCCAAAGCGGCGGAAATTCTTCGCCCCTGAATAACCTTTCCAGTTCCGCCCTGCCGGCCTTTGCGCAGACATACGCACTAACGGCAACCGGGTGCAAATGGATCACACATCTATCAAGCAAGGCATGTAAGTGGGATTCTACTGAGGGACGCGAACCCGTCTTAATGTTATCGTCACAGGCCTGATTAAGACGATTAACTATCTCCTTCTCTCTCTCGGTCTCACTGAGTTCGGTTATGGAAGTGTCTTCTAATATCGAAAGTACTGATTTCACTTTTAGTCTTCGCCAACCTCGCCCGGCGTTCATATCTTTAAGAGCGGTTCCGCTGGCCTTGATATACATATGCTTTCCGTTCTCGGTCTTTACAGATGTGTTACCGCCCCCGCCCTGAACAAGTAATTTATTTTTGCCAACGGCATTTGAAATCTTTATCAGTTCTGTTAACGCCTTCTCCATTACACTTATCCCTCCTGATGGCTCTTAATACATTTCCAAAAGAGCCTTTTCCGCCTTGACATTCCAGAATCCGTTTTCAAGACACCTGGCGACTTGGGGCAACTTATCCTGCATTTTTTGCAGGGGCACCAGCCCCAGGCCTTTGCATTTAGGATAAACAATGATTTTTCCGGGTATACGGCGCTCCTCTAACGCCCGGATTCCCTCAACCGCTCCATCAAGACCGCAAACAGCGCCGACAGAAAGATTGGTGTCAAGCCTTCTGCTCTCAACCTTTTCCAGGACGCGCTTCATATCTTCCAGAGTTGAGCCGCTGGTCCCGATGAAATAGGCCCTCTTCTTGAGGTAAGTATCAAGGTCTATCGGTGCTTTAACATTTGTCGGAATACCCGCGAATATATTGATTATCCCGCCTTCGGCTGCTTGTTCCACGGCTTCGACAACCAGAGCCGCCACCGGTGGCATTAGCACTATATAGTCAAATTCTTCCGTCGCCTTCGGCGACCAGGCGCCTGCCCGGCTGAGGCGGGGGTTGTTCTTGGAGGGATTATAAGGATGATAGTAGATTTTGTTTTTTGCCGCCAGAGGTTGCGCCACAGCGCTCAAGCGTGCCAATCTCTCTTCGTCCAACTCAGCCGCAAAAACTGTCAATCCTTTGACTGCCCGGGATAAATTCCTAACTACATGCATTACACCCATCGGGCCACCCGCGCCGATGATATTGACCTTACTACCTTTTCGTATTTCACCCGATTCCGGAATATGCTCCATAGCCCGAGCCGGGTCTCGACCTGTGGTTCCGATGAGCCTGATGCCCCCGTAGTGTATGCGGCCCACCGGACAGGAAATATCTCTACCCAAGCAATTACCGCAAAGAACAATGTTCAGTAAACCGTTGGGAGCCACTTTCGAAAAAAGACTCTCCAGTTTTTCCGGAGCCGAGCCCAAATAAATAACATCGTCAAAGCCAGCATCAGCTAAATTCGCTACACTGTCTACCTTTTCTACTTTAACATTTAGCTCTCCTGATAAGGGAAATCGCGAAACCCAACTGATTTTGCCAGGCCGACCGAAGCGACCGAGAAACTTACGGAACAGCCCTTCTGGAACTTCCACATCTGCCACAACCGCCATGTCACCGCCCGCTTTGATTTGCTGCCTTTGCTTCGAAGCATAGGCATCTTCCACGCACGCCCACGGCTCCACCAGTGCAATTGCCGCGGCTGAGAGTTCTTCAGAGGCTGGGATAAGCATTGTTTCGCCATCTTGCGAGGTGATAACCCTTTGGTCCATCAACACATACTCTTGGAGAGCTCCTTCAAAATTGTATCCAAAAGCGGCATTGGAATTGGCCGTAAGCAACCATCGATAATCGGTCTGCACCAGATATCGCTCGCCCGGTTTAAATGCACCAACTGACTTACCAGCGGCACATATTCTGACTACGGCTTCGTGTCCGGGCACCGTCGGTGCTTCGCCCGGCACATAGCTGGGTATTTCCTTAAGTACCTGCGGCTCGATTCCCGAAGTTATTTCCATTTTGCGCGCATGTGAAGAAAACTGCTTAAGCAATTTAAGATCGGAAAAACAAAGCCCAACTGCTTCCACGCGGCAGAGTATCTGGTGGCGACCCGGCTCATAGACAGGTTTGGCCCTATTCAATCTAAGTTTATCAGGGCCTACGAGTTCTAACGCTATTTGACTCTTTCGGGCCGTGTGATTCATCTTTCCCAGCGCCAAAATTAGCCTTCGAAGATTTTTAATATCTCTTTCGGGCTTACATCTTCCAACAAGCCGTCTAAGAACTTTTCTTTACCGGGCTCTAATAATTCGCCAAGCTTTTTGAAAAACCCCATTCTCGCCTCGCCAGATGCGAAGTTTTCTTGCGCCCATCGACTGGTATATCCCAAGCCGGCCCTTTGCTGCAAAACCGAATGAGCATAGACAATATAGCCTCCCTTCAGGAATACCGGCAAGAGAGGTGAAAGCTCCTCGGAGTCAAAATCGTCAACAAGTTCTTGTCCTGAACTATTCATTTCCGTTCCCACCACCACCGGCAAATTCTGTTCTTCAGCCAGTTCCACTATCCGGTACAGATTGGTTAATTTCTCGTCTTTAACACCGGGGGTGTAGTTGCGGTCAGGAATAATATTGATCGCGGCAACCTCACTTTTCATCGCAACTTCCAAAAGCCTTTCCATCTCCTTTTCACCCTCTGATGTTCCATCCAGCCACGCCAGAGTCGGTATTCCACCTGAGGCAAGAATGAACTCATTTGTTTTTTCCATTTTCGGAAAAGCTCCGGCATCGGGTTGAACATATCCCATACCGCCTCGCTTCATTGTCTTTGCTCGAATGGCGTCAAGAAAATTCCTGCCTTCGGGTAAATCGCACGCTTCAAAATCGCTGCCCAGCTTTTCCGCCCAGAACTGTAGCAACTTTTTCTTATCAGTGAAAACCTCGCCGGCCTTCCTCGCAAAGGCCAGAGAAATGTGCCTTTCTGTTGGGTTGCCTGCTGGAGTTAGAGGAATCACATCTTGTTCGTAATTCAATTCAATTGGACTAAGATATGCGTTAACCCTTTCCGTTAAAGCCCGATTTCTCTCTTGAGCGATTTTCTTTAAGTTAACCAGGAACTCCTTCAACCATCCATGCATCTGGGCCTTGGGAAAACCAACCCCTATGTGGTAAGCAATTCCCGGCTCACCGGGTGAATTAATCACCTTGTCAGAAAATTCGGGCACAAAAACGCGCGTCTCCATCCCCACGCAGGCCTTAAGCCCCAGCATTCGGGATGCTTTGAGAAATTCTTCCAGCCCGTCGAGCACATCAAAATCCATAATGCCGGCAACTGCAAGCCCGGCCTTGCGGGCCAGCCAGGCGAATTTGCTTGGCGAATAGCCGTAAGAATTATAAGAAAAAAAGGTATGACAATGCAGATTTAGTCTCTCGGTAGGGGCGGGAAGTATGACCTTTCCATTCTCAACTTCTTCCAGCAGTAGTCCTAATGCTTTTTCCCGTTCCTCGGGATCGAGACTATCCAGCTTGCGTTCAAGCTCATCTATCACATGCACATTCCCAAATGAGAATCAAAAGAAAATAAAAACACCACTACCTTCAGGATGGAATTTGCCATAGCCCCTTTAGCGGAGGAAGCAAAATTTGAAAAGCCACTTTTCATAGGTTACGCTATCAAAAGACTTGTCTCCTGAATTTCAATAGCTAAAAACCTTGAGTTTTTTCCCTGTATGCACAAGTTTTTCGCTATCTTCCGCTGTTTTTCTTTCAAATGGTCGCAAAACTGCAATGCCTTACTTGCCTCAAGACTTTAATGCTGAACTAATAAATAATATCTATTTATTGTCTCTATGTCAAGACCGAAGAGGAAGGACTGAAGCGACCCCACGGCCTAAGGAGGATTGCACCTTGACTATTTCCCGACTTTTAGTTGTCCACGTATATCTCTGCTGTATGGCGCTGAAGGTGATAAGGGATGTTTCACTAAGCGGCCAGATAAACGCTTAATCGTTTTGCCCTTCGGGACGGGCCGGCTTGCCTGAAGTCTTTCGCTCGGCCTTTGAAATGGTATAAGTCTTTGATATGTAAGAAATTGAAGTGCCCCCTGGAGGAATCGAACCTCCGACCCACTGATTAAGAGTCAGTTGCTCTGCCTGGCTGAGCTAAGGGGGCTTTATTTGTAGAAATAAAATCTGCGGCTTTTTAAAAGAACAAGCGCGCCCGGGGCGACTCGAACGCCCAACCCTCGGATTCGAAGTCCGCTACTCTATCCCATTGAGCTACGGGCGCGTAAAATGGGGTGAGCGACCTGTACGGGCGCCAGAGGCGCCCAGGGGCCTTGCCCGCCTTCGGCGGGCGACTCCCAGGGCGAAACCCTCGCCCTCTAACCACTGAACTACGCCCACCGGCCTAAATTTTCTCGCCCAAGAATTTTATGGTAGACAAAATTTGGGGTGAGCGAGGGGATTCGAACCCCCGACTCCCAGGGCCACAGCCTGGTGCTCTAACCGCTGAGCTACGCCCACCACAAATATGTCAGAAGTCACAAGTCGGATGTCTGATGACAAGCAGCGTGATTATTAAAATACCACAATTTTGATCATTTTGTCAAGCATATTTTGGCCCGCAGGCGAGCGGGACTTCAGCGTTATGGATATATAACACAAAAAGGGCCGTTACCGGAAAACTGTGCAGTCGGTCTCCAGCCGTGCTCATAGAAGGCCCTTGACAGAGCGACTAATCGGGTCATAATGTTGCTGGCTAAAGAAGCAAGCAGAAGAATTAGGATTGAAGGAAAAAGCAGCGACATACTCAAGAAAGTAACTCAATGTGCTGGAGCGAGCGCTTATTACTGCCAAAAACATCCATACGCTTGACCAGGCAGAAATAAAGAGAAGGCAAGAGCGTCTGCAGGGCCGGATTGCTAATCCGATCTCGATTGACAACGGGC
>LIZR01000109.1 GCA_001302825.1 Planctomycetes bacterium DG_23
GATATAACCCTGGCGGAATTCCGCCGCCGCGTGGGTAATAGAATTGCCATCAAAGGCAATATCCAGATTGGCGATTTATATGCCGCTCCTAAGGAGAAAATAATTGAGGCCTGCCGGGAGGCGATTGGGGTAGGGGGGCGTGACGGGGCCTTTATTCTCGCTCCCACGGCCTCGCCGCATTGGCCGCGTCTTCCTGAGCGCACCTGGGAAAATTACAAGGCGATGATAGATTTCGCCCTGGACCACGGCGAATATCCTATCCGGCTTTGATAAAAATAGCGCAACCGCAAGGCAGCCATTCAATAATGCTGAATGGCTGAAAGCCTGCCTGCCGGCAGGCAGGGCCGAAGGCTTATAGAGGAGAGGGGATATGCTTGAGCAAAGGGACCGCTGGTTCTCACGGGCGAGTTTTGTCACCGCGGCCATAGGCAGCGCGGTGGGTCTGGGCAATGTGTGGCGTTTTCCTTTCGTGGCCTACAAGTATGGTGGAGGGGCTTTTTTAATTCCTTATTTTGTGGCGCTCATCACCGCCGGCATTCCCTTGATGATTCTGGAATACGGGTTGGGGCAGATGATGCAGTGCGGCGCGCCCGAGGCCCTGCGCAAGGTCAAAAAACGCTGGGAATGGGTGGGCTGGTGGGCGCTGGGCGTGGGCAGCGTAATCTCTTTTTATTATGCGGTAGTTATGGCCTGGTGCTGGAACTATCTTTATTATTCTTTCACCGTGGCCTGGAAGGATGATGCCGGGGGATTTTTCAATGAGCAAGTTCTGCAAAAAAGTGCCGGGCCCGGCGAACTGGGAGGATTGGTCTGGCCGGTAGTTTTTGCCCTGGCGCTCACCTGGCTCATCATCTATTTTTGTATCTTCAAGGGCGTGAGGATCGTGGGCAAGGTGGTGATGGTCACCGTGCCCTTGCCGGTCATCCTTTTGGGGGTGCTTTTGGTGCGAGGCGTCACGCTTCCCGGGGCATTTGAAGGCCTGGGCTTTTATCTCACGCCTGATTTTTCCGCCCTTATGGACCACGAAGTCTGGCTTGCCGCCTACGGCCAGATTTTCTTCTCCCTTTCCCTGGGCTTTGGCATAATGATTGCCTACGCCTCCTATGAAGCCCAGACCGCGGATGTCACCAATAATGCCTTCATCACCTCCCTGGCCAACTGCGGCACCAGTTATTTCGCGGGCTTCGCCGTATTCAGCACCTTAGGGTATCTGGCCTATATGTTGAATCAGCCCGTGAGTGAAGTGATTGAGAAGGGCCCCACCCTGGCCTTTGTCACTTATCCACTGGCTATAAGCCTTTTGCCTAAAGCCGTGCAGATTTTTGGCGTGATCTTCTTCATCACTTTGCTCACCCTGGGGATTGATTCAGCCTTTTCCATAGTGGAAGCGGTGGTTACCGGTATCAGAGACAAATGGGAAGTGCCCAGGAAGAAAATAGTCTTCGGGTTTTGCGTGGTGGCCTTTTTAGCCGGGCTTTTGTTTTGCACCCGGGCCGGGCTCTACTGGCTGGACATTATGGACGAGTGGATGACGCGCTTTGGGTTGGCCTGCGTGGGGCTTCTGGAATGCGTCATTATCGGCTGGTTTTTTAAGACCAGACGCCTGAAGGATTATATAAATTCGGTCTCTGAGATAAGGATAGGTCTCTGGTGGGATATATTCATTAAGGTGCTGACCCCGGCCATTCTGGGAACTTCCATCGTTCTTAGCGTCATTGAGAGGATACAAAAACCTTATATGATGACCAAGGAGATTCCTTATCCCCCTTGGTCCCTTTGGGTCGGCGGTTGGCTCGTGGCTGGCGCTGTCGTGGCTGTCGGAATTATCCTTATGCGCATCAAAGGGAAGGAGATAGAATAAATGCCTCTTCCTGCCTGGATAATGTTTGCTTTTGGATGCATCTTTCTTTATGGCGGTCTGGCGCTTTGTCTCTGGATTGCTACAAGACATCGCTTGCCGGTCGAAAAAAAGCGAGATTAGCCGTGCGCCATCCGCATAAGTACAAAAATGACTTATTTATAAATTGAACAAATCTTCTCGTTTTTGCCCTAATTTTTCCCTCCTTATTTTGTTATTAAAAATTCTCGTGGCTATAAGCAATCTTTTTCAAATCTATACTTGACATATTTTGCTCATTTTGCTAAAATAGCGTGGTTTTTAGGAGGCTTCTTTATGAAGGTGGCTATTTCTGGCAAAGGCGGTGCGGGAAAGACCACCATAGCCGCGGGACTGGCCAAGGTGCTCGCCGATGCGGGCAAAGAGGTCCTGGCTATTGATGCCGACCCGGCCACCAATCTTGCAGCCACCCTGGGTTATGATGCTGCATCGGATATTAAGCCCGTTGCGGAAATGCGCGACCTTATCCGGGAGCGCACCGAGGCCGGCCCCCAGGGCTACGGTAAATTATTTAAACTGAACCCGCGCATCTCCGATATACCGGAGAAATTCCTGCGGGAGGCAAACGGGGTGAAATTTCTGGTGCTGGGAACCATACAGCAGGGCGGAGGAGGCTGCTACTGTCCGGAGAATCATTTTCTGAAACTCTTACTTTCGGACATTATGCTTTCCCAGAGGCAAGTGGTTATCGTGGACTTGGAGGCCGGGCTGGAACATCTCGGCCGAGCCACGGTTGAGGCCACCGATGCCCTTCTGGTGGTGGTTGAACCGGGAAGCCGAAGTCTCGCCGTAGCCCGGCGCATCGCTGAACTTGCCCCTGAGATAGGCCTTAAGAAGGTCTTCTTCATCGGCAACAAGATAGCCACAAGTGAACATAAAAGGTTCCTGGAGGAAGCCGCCGGTGAAAGGCTCCTGGGCGTTATCTCTTATGATGAACGCATCGCCGCAGCGGATTTTTCCGGACGGCCTCCTTTTGTAGATAACCCGGAGTTTTTGGGCGAAATGCGTAACATAAGCCGGGGCCTGGAAAGGGCGCTGGCTAAAAAATGAGGGTAGGGCTGTCCGGCAACTAACGGAGAGCCTCGTGCAAATTGACTATCATTCGTTGTCTCAAGCGGGGCAACGCTACAGGAGGAACCAATGGCGAAAGAAGAAAAGGCCGTAGATGCTGCGGCCAAGGCTATGCTGGAAAGGATAGAAGAGAAGGGCCTGCCTACAGCGTGGCAAAGGGCCCAGGCCCAGAGCCCTCACTGCCGTTTCGGCACTCTGGGGCTTTGTTGCAGACTATGTTTTTTGGGGCCCTGTCGCATCTCCCCTGGTGAGAAGGGGGCCAAGGCAGGCGTATGCGGGGCGGATGCCGCCACCATCGCCGCCCGCAATTTCTTGCGTATGGTAGCCGGTGGCGCCTCTGCCCACTCGGACCACGGCCGCGCCGTGGCAGAAATCTTCCTCCAGGCCGCCCGGGGCGAGGTATCCGGTTACCAGGTCAAGGATACACACAAACTCAAGATGGTTGCCGCCGTCCTGGGCGTGGAGACCGAGGGCAAGGATATCAAAGATATTGCCATTGAGGTGGGAGAGAGGGCCCTGGCCGAATTCGGCAAGCAGGAAGGCGAACAACTTTTCGCTACCCGAGCCCCCGAGACCCGCCAGAAGGTCTGGCACGCTTTGGGCATTTATCCTCGCGGGGTTGACCGGGAAATCGTGGAGGCTATGCACCGCACCTCTATGGGCGTTGACCAGGATGCCAGAAGTCTGATGCGCCAGGCATCTCGCTGTGCCCTTGCCGATGGCTGGGGCGGTTCTATGATTGCCACTGAACTTCAGGATGTTCTCTTCGGCACCCCCATCCCCCTCAGGGGCGAGGTCAATTTGGGCGTGCTTAAGGAGGACCAGGTTAATATCCTCGTCCACGGCCACGAGCCCATCCTTTCCGAGATGATAGCTTTAGCCAGTCAGGATGAGGAACTTATCAAAGCCGCCGAGAAACTGGGGGCTAAAGGCATAAATGTGGCGGGAATTTGCTGCACGGCAAATGAACTCCTGATGCGCCACGGCATACCCATTGCCGGTAATATGAAGATGCAGGAACTGGCCGTCGCCACCGGCGTAGTGGATGCGATGATCGTGGATGTGCAGTGTATAATGCAGGGGCTGGGCCAGATTTGCGACGCCTTTCATACCAAGTTCATCACCACTTCGCCCCGCGCCCATATCACCGGAGCCGAACATATAGAATTCGAAGAAGATAAGCCCTTGGAGACGGCCAAGCGCATCGTCTGGGCGGGCATAGAGAATTTCCCCAACAGAGCCAAAGAGGAAGTCTTCATACCTGATTTGACCTCGGACCTTGTGGCCGGCTTCAGCCACGAAACGGTGAATTACATCCTGGGCGGCCGGTTCCGGGGTTCATATGTCCCCTTGAATGACAACATAGTGAACGGGCGCATCCGGGGTGTGGCCGGGGTGGTGGGATGCACCAATCTTAAAGCACCGGAAGGCGCCTCCCAGCACACGGACTTAGTGAAAGAACTCATCTCCCGCGATGTCTTAGTGGTGGAGACAGGGTGTGCGGCTATTGAATGCGGCAAGGCCGGGCTCCTCGTTCCTGAGGCCAAGGATTTGGCCGGGCCCGGGCTGCGTGAAGTCTGCGAGGCCGTAGGTATGCCGCCGGTGCTTCACGCCGGCTCCTGTGTGGATAATTCCCGCATCCTCATTGCCCTCACGGAGATGGTTCATACCGGCGGGCTGGGTGAGGATATAAGTGACCTGCCCGTGGCCGGGGCCTGCCTGGAATGGATGCATGAAAAGGCGATCTCCATAGGTCAATATTTCGTGGCCTCAGGTGTTTTTACTGTCTTCGGTATAGGCTCGCCGGTCGCAGGAAGCGAAGAGCTGATGGAGATAATATGCAAGGAATTTGAGGAAGAACTTGGCGGTATGTGGGCATTTGAGCCCGACCCGCTTAAGATGGCGGAGATGATGTGTGCTCATATAGAGCGAAAGCGTGATGCGCTGGGGATAAATGTGGAGCGAGAGCGCAAACTCTACGATATGGAGGATAGGAGGAAGTTGAGTGTCTAAGATCATTGCCTCTGCAGCCATTCGCGGAGCCCACGCAATCGTGGACCGCGCCGAAGGGAAATTAAAAGAGACCATTGAAGCGGTGGGAAAAGACCATCGCGCCGAATTTCCCAATACCGGCTACTATTTGCCGGTCATCTATGCAATGACCGGGGAGAAAGTAGAGACAGTAGCCGATTTGGAACGCATATTGGCTCAGGCCAGAGACCTTTTGCCCCCGGCGCCCGATGAGGAACACTGGTTGCCCTATCTGGGCTGGGCCCTGGATGCAGGTATGGCCACGCTTTGGGCGGAGGAGATAATCGAGGCTTGCAAATATATCGTCGGGCCCAATCCGGTAGATAATATCTGGCTGGGGGCGGCAGATGATGTGATTATGCGGGAGCGCGGGATAGAATTTGTGGATGGCACGGCTCCCGGCTTCGCGGCCTGCGTGGGCTCCTGTCCGGATAATGAGACCGCGGTAAGAATTGCTCGCGAACTCCAGCAGAAAAACCTCTATATCTTTATGTCCGCCACCAGCAATGGCAAAAGTATGGCCGAACAACTCGCAGAAGAAGGGGTGCAGATGGGTTGGGAGACCCGCCTCATCCCTTATGGCCGCGGCATTGAGCCCACGGTCTACGCCCTGGGCTTTGCCGCCCGGGTGGCAATGTCCTTCGGCGGGGTAAAGCCCGGGGATTTCGTGCGCAACTTGAGATATAATAAAAACCGCGTCTTCGCCTTTGTGTTGGCTTTGGGCCCGGTGGATGATGAAAAGTATGCTAACGCCGCCGGGGCTATAAACTTCGGCTTCCCCACTATCGCAGATACCGATATACCCCAAATTTTGCCCACCGGTATCTGCACTTATGAGCATGTGGTCTCGAGTGTTCCTCTGGATAGAATAGTGGAAAAGGCCATTGAGGTGCGCGGGCTCAAGATTACTATCACCGAAATTCCTATCCCGGTCGCTTTTGGTCCCGCATTTGAGGGCGAGAGGGTGCGCAAAGAAGAAATGCAGGTAGAATTCGGCGGCCAGCGTACTCCGGCGGTAGAATATTTGACTATGCGTCATTCCTCCGAGGAAGTGGAGGATGGAAAAATTGAACTGGTTGGCCCGGATGTGGATACAGTGGAGGAAGGCGGGCAACTTCCCCTGGGCATCTTTATTGAAGTCTATGGCCGCAAGATGCAGCCCGACTTCGAGCCCATCTTGGAGCGTCAGATTCACACCTATTGTAACTTTCCTCAGGGCCTCTTCCATATGGGCCAGCGAGACATCGCCTGGACCAGAATATCCAAGGAGGCTTATAAGGCCGGCTTCCGCCTGCGTCACATTGGCGACACCTTATATGCCAAATTGCACGAGGATTTCGGGGCCATATTCGATAAAATTCAGATTACCCTTTACACCAACGAGGAAGATGTGCTGCGGCTGAGAGACCAGGCCCGCAAGGTCTTTGCGGAGCGAGATGCTCGCTTGGCCGGGATGACCGACGAATCCGTGGATACATATTATTCCTGTACCCTTTGTCAGTCCTTTGCCCCCAACCATGTGTGCATAATTACTCCGGAACATCCCGGCCTTTGTGGAGCATACAACTGGCTGGATGGTCGGGCGGCTTATGAAATTAGCCCGGCCGGGCCCAATCAGCCCGTGCCTAAGGGCAAGACCATAGACGAAAGATTGGGCCAGTGGGAGAAAGTAAACGAATTCGTTTATAATCAATCAAATTTCACTCTGGAACGCTTCAGCGCCTACAGCATGGTGGTGGACCCGATGACCTCCTGTGGCTGCTTTGAGTGTGCTTCTGTTGTGCTTCCTTCCACCAATGGCATTATGATAGTTCCCCGGGAATATCCTGAAATGACTCCTTGCGGGATGAAATTCTCCACCCTGGCCGGAGAAATTGGTGGAGGAAAGCAGACACCGGGTTTCTTTGGCCATTCCAAGCAGTATATCTCCAGTCCCAAGTTCCACCGGGCCGACGGCGGCCTTACCCGCGTGGTTTGGATGACCAAGGGACTTAAAGAGGAGATTAAAGATGCTGTTACCGAGCGGGCCAAGGCTATGGACCTGGGTGAGGATTTCCTGGATAAGGTCGCCGATGAGACCGTGGCCAATACCGAGGAGGAAGTCCTGGAGTACATCACCAAAAAGAACCACCCGGCGCTTCAGATGGAGCCGATGTTCTAAGATAAGATGTAGCGTTGCCACTCCAGCCTGTCCGGCCAGGGTGGCAACGAGTAATAATCTTCACATAGATAAAAGGGTCGCGGAAAGGAGAAA
>LIZR01000110.1 GCA_001302825.1 Planctomycetes bacterium DG_23
GTAGGCTACAGATTCTAAACCGCGAAAGAGGATAGAACCAAACCCAGAAAGGCCCAATCTCAACACCAGAAAACTTCATCTCCGCCTGGAGAGAATACGTCAAAAGTAGACTTATTCCCGAGTGCGACGGTGCTGCACCAGGGACGACTCAACCCTGTAGCGGGCCTGAAAGATATAGCATGTTTTTTGGGGAAATTTACTGGAGGAGAGATTGAGACGCTTTTCGGATAAACGAATACTTTTTTTCCTCACCCTTACCATTTTCACCGGGCCTCTTTTCGCCCAGCCTGTGGGGTGTGGGGCCACCGCTGGAGTCCGTACCGGTGCCGGGGGAGAAATTCCAGGTGGAGGCCCAGGCGGGCATAGGCCCTCGGGCTCACCATCGTAGTGAATGGCTTCCTGTTTTTGTCAAGGTGAAAAATCTGGACTCTCGCCCCCTGCAGGCGAGGCTCTGGGCCGTGGTGGGGAAAGGGCAATATCGCCGGGACGAGTTCCGCGCCTATAAAGATATATTTGTCTCTCCTAATAGCACCAAAGAGTTCCATCTGTGTCTTTTTAGCTCACCCTGGGTTGGCCAGGTGGATATCCTTTTGCAACGAGGTCGTACTCTTACCCAGTGTGCTTCAGTAGATATAAGCAGATTGTTTGATGTCCCTTTGGTCCTGGTGCTTTCCCGAAGTTCCGCCCCTATCCTTCCCACCGGGCTTTATTCATCCAGCCGCCAGGGGCGTCGTCAGGCGGTCGTGGTGCAAAATCCACCCCCCGAGACCCTTCCCGAGGCCTGGTTTACCTACGGAGACGGAAGTGTGGATGTCCTAATCCTGGTGGATTACGACTTCCATCAACTTCGCCCCAATCAACTTAAGGCCATTAGAAATTGGGTCAAATGCTCTGGAAGGGTGGTCGTCTCCAGTGCAGACCCCAGTTGGCTCAAAAGCCCCTTTATTCAGGAACTCATAAAATTGGATGTTAACAGCCAAAGGGAAGTAGAAGGCCTACCTGGCCTGGAGGGCAAATTCGGCTCCTTCGAAGTCAGGACCAAGTTACTCCTTACAGACGCCCACGTCCGCGGCCGCTCCTGGCGTATGGCAGGAGTAAGTGAGTCGGGAGCGGAGTTAGTCCAGGAAGCGCCCTCTGGCTTCGGTAAAGCCTTTTTTCTGGCCTTTGATGTCTCCAGGCCTCCTTTTCCCGGCTGGCAGGGCGGGACGGATTTCTGGCAGGCTATCTTTGACCAGTGTGACATATCCCATCCTTATAACCTTCCTGATAGTCGGATAAATAGGCGTGTTCGGTTGGCGCTTTCAGGTGGGCTTCTCAGGCTTCCCTCCATAAAGGTTATTGCCTTCCTGGTGGCGCTATATTTGCTGACCGTGGGGCCGGCAAATTATATCTTTTTGAAGCGAAAGAATAAGTTGGTCTATTCGGTCTTCACCATTCCGACCATTGTGGTCATATTTTTGATATTCATTCTTACTCTGGGTTTCTGGACCAAGGGTGTGAGCACCATAGCGCATAAGATTTCCTTTGTTCAGGCGCTGCCGGGTACCTCCCTTTTGAGAGAGACCACATACTACACCATTCTTTCCGGCACCTCGGGCAAGTATGACATAACCTTTGACGAGAAGTGCTCTTCGGTGGTGCTCTATGCCGACGAAGGAGAACTTGCTGCCAGTTCCGTTACCCTTTGCCAGGGGGATACCTGGAGCATAGAGGATTTCGGCCTCAGTATATGGGAGCAGGGCTATTTCAGAACCGACTCCATTAAAGAAACCTCCGGCACGGTGCATCTGGCCCGTGAGGAGAGCGGTGTGGAGATAATCAACCTCACCGGTTTTAATCTTAAGCAGGCCCTTTATCTTGAAAATGGGCAAGGTTATGAGATAGGGGCCCTGTCCAGCGGGGCAAAGAAAAGCATAACGCTTAAGAGAACCCCTTCCTCCCAGTTCAATGAAGAGTTTCTCCGTCATTGGCTGGCCGGCGTTTCCGACCCTTTCAAGGAATCGGTATTGGATTTCTTCGATATGGACTTCTTCAACAAATATCGCAGGGAGCCGGCGCTTTTGGCTCTCCTGGAAGAAGACCCGGCCCCCATCCGTGTTTCGGGCAAGAAGGAGTTCGACAAGGAGATAATCTTCTTCCTGGCCCTGCTTGAAGCCGCGGAGAACGGGCGTCCCTGAGCGAGGCCTCAGAGGGCGCTCTAAAAAGACGATTTTACCTTTCGCAGAAAAATTATCTTTTTTTGTTGACACCTTGTGGAAGTAGACTATAATTTTTGTATTGAGGGGGGGTGGGGGTCTGAGTTTTACATCTACCTCTTCAAAGGGGCGAAAATGGCCAAGTTCGCTTGGGTATGCTCTTTGACATTTGTGGTTGTTTTGGTTTTGGGCGGATGCGCTATTTCACACAGCGCAGGTCCCACTTCACACAGCGGCCGCTACGACTGGTTGAATTTAGACAAGTATAAAAAGCCCGCCGAAAGAAAGAAGGTCGCGGCCAAGCAGCCCAGGCGCTACGAGTGGCGTAAGCCTGAGAAAAAGGAGGAAGTCACCGAGGAGGCCGGGCGCGAAGAACCGCCCAGGCCTGAACAAAAGAGAGTAGTTGCTGAGAAACCGGGACGCTATGATTGGCTAAGGACCAGGCCTGAGGAAAAAGAGGAAGTAGAAGTAGTAGAGGAAGAAGTGGATAGGGAGCCTCTCGGTAAGAAGGGCGACCTGGACCTCAAATTTGACTACTGGATGACTGGTGGAGAGCAGGTTTGGTCCGCAGCCCATTACGGCTGGAAGGTCTCAGAACTGGTATATCCGGCGGACACAAATTTTTGGGTCTTTACCGGGGAATATCGCTTTGCGGACAGGTGGTCTGTTGATGCCTCTTATGGCTTCGGTGATTGTGACAAAAAAACTGGTTCGGACAGCGACTGGGTGACTCCTGGAGACCCACGCCGTAGCCACTTATCAATCTTTGATACCACCGGCGACGCCTCTTTCTGGATGGTTGACCTTTACTATCGCTTCTGGACGGACAACCGGAGTTTTCTTGACGCCTTTTTGGGCTATCAGCGTAATGAGAATTCCTTTAAGATGACTAATGGGCAGTGGGTAATATACGACTATCTGCCGGACAGTACACCAATTTTTGGTCTAAACTCAACCTATGAGATTGACTATCAAGGAGTGAGGGTGGGGGTGCGGGGTGAGACCCCTCTCACCCGCAATCCCGAATGGACCCTGGAAGGAAGTGTGGCCTATCTCCCCAAGGTGGAGGCCGAGGCTAAAGGATACTGGAATCTGCGCGATATGAGGTTCCGTCAGAGCGGCGGAGACGGCGACGGCATAGACGCCTATGTGGCAGTAAATTACCGGCCGCACAACAATCCTAATTTTACCCTTGAACTGGGCTATCGGTATATGGAACTTGAGACCTCGGGCGGAATTAGCAGGTCCGACGAAATGGGATACATCTGGTATGCCGATTGGCACAAGACCAGGTGCAAATTTGATGGAATTTTCTTCGGCTTGGGCTATAGATTTTAATCAGCGATTCAGCGAGAGGGCGAGGCAGCCAGGCTGAATAGCAAAAAGCCTGAAAGGAGGCTTAACCGTGTTAAGAAAGATTTTGGCCATATCTTTGCTTCTGGGTCTTTCAATGAGTTTATTTGGCTGCTACACTACCTCCGATTACGCCCATAACCTGCATCACGATATGGTCAAATGGCGCAATTATGAAGGCATCCACGGAGATGTGGACTGGATCACCGCGGCCGACCATCCTTCTACCCTGCGCCGCGATTTTGCCAGGTAGACTTCTAAACGTCGGATGTCCGATTTGGGACTTCCGACTCGATTAAAGTGAGCCAGAAAAATACACCAAACCTTCGGGTGAGTCTGGGCCCGCTCCAACTCAAAAACCCTGTTCTTTGTGCCTCGGGAACCTTCGGCACGGGCCAGGAATACATAGATTATGTTAATCTCTCCCGCCTCGGCGCCATCGTCAGTAAGACCGTCACTCTGGAGCCGCGTTTGGGAAATCCCCCGCCGCGGCTGGCCGAAAGTTCCTTCGGGCTTCTCAATTCCATCGGCCTGCCCGGCCCGGGCGTAGATGCCTTCATCGCGGAGGATTTGCCTTTACTTAGAAGTTGCGGCACCTTGGCCATCGTAAGCATCGCCGGCCAGAAAACCACCGAATTCGGCGAACTGGCCCGGAGAATCTCCGCTGAAGAAGGCATCGCCGCAGTGGAAGTCAATATCTCCTGCCCCAATATTGAAGGCGGGGGATGTTTTTTTTCTGATGATGTTGATGCCGCCTCCGGGGCCACGCGCGCCGCTCGCACCCATACTGCTTTGCCCCTTTTCGTCAAACTCTCACCCCTGGTTACGGACATCGTGGAAATTGCTACAAGCGTCCTGGATGCCGGTGCCGACGGCCTCACTATTGCCAACAGTTTCCCGGCCCTCTCGGTGGACTGGCAAGGCCGAAAGCCCCGCCTGGGCAATATCACCGGTGGGCTTTCCGGCCCGGCCATAAAGCCCATTACCTTGCGTTTGGTATGGCTGGTGGCTGAAAAGACCCGTGCGCCTATTATGGCCTCAGGTGGGATTATGACCGCGGACGATGTCCTGGAATATATGGTGGTCGGGGCCACGGCCTGCCAGATAGGCACCGCCAATTTCCTCGACCCCCAAGTCTCCATCAAAATTTTGCAGGATTTGCAAAATATCCTGGCCCGGGAAGGTATTGACGACATAAATTCCATAATCGGAACCCTTAAAGAGAAGTGACCTCAGCGTGGCTGCAATCGTAGTCGGGCTCGTCCCTGAGCCCGACCGGGTCGGGGACGACCCGGCCTTACGGCCCGCTGACAGTCAGTCTTGGCGCTATATGTGACAAGTCTCCAGATAAATAGGTAGAAAATGTCCAGACGCCGCCAAATCCTTATCGCCCTCTTGGTCGCTTTGCTTATTGAGGCCGCCCTGGGGATTTATCTTTTGCGCACGCCTGCGGACGGGTTGGGAATGCGCCGCATCCTGGCCCGGGTGGTCAATTCATCCCGTGAAGAGGACTTCTTACGCCAGCAATCACCCGTGGAAGTTGAAGGCCTTAAGCAGGAGGATTTGGACACTTTAAGTGAGATGGTCCAGCCTCTTGTAAATAGGACTGGAGGCGGACTAAAGAGGGCCCTGACCTTAAGGGATTGGACAAGCCGAAATCTCCAGGTTAGCCAATCTACCCCGCCGCATTTGTCCATATCGGATTTGATTGCAGGAATGAAGGGACCCGTCCGGGCCGCCGTCTGGTGTGACGCCTACGCTAAAACCTTTCTTCTGGCCGCACATTCTGTAGGAGTTGAAGCCCGCATAGTCCATCTCTCAGGAGGTCCCCAGCGCGCCCTGCAGGCGCATTATGCCAATGAGGTCTGGATTCCGGAACTTTCCAAATGGGTCTATGTGGACGGCTTCTCCAGTCTCTATATTGAGATTGATGGCCAGCCGGCCTCGGCCCTGGAGATTCATAAGACCTCTTTCGGCCTGGCGCCGGCGGAAAAAATAATCATCAAAACGGGTCCCTTCTCAAGTGAAGAATTTCTACCGCCCATACGGGCGTCCCGGATGGGTGGCCCGTCCGGGCCGCAAAAATATCTGGACCTTTTTCAGCATTTGCAAATAGTGGGCGGCCCGGTATTTTCTTCCGGCAAAGAATTACTCTTAAAGAATAAACGCATTCTCTTTTATAATCTCGTGGATAAGGTCTCTCCGCCGCTTCGCCGCCTTTCGGGTGCGGCCATATTCCTCTTCAAATATGTCCTGCCTGCTCTTATCCTGCTTCTCTTTATCCTCATCTCCGCCTATCGCCGCCCCCGCCGGGGCCGGGCAAGAAGGCCGCGAGAACCTCTCCCTTTCATCCTTCCCCGGCAAAGAGAAGAATAGTCTTAAGTCGTGAGTGGCCATTCGCAGAGAAAACCTCGTAGGCGGGCTCGTCCCCCAGCCCGCTTTTTGTTTAATGCGACCTTGGCCCTCTCCTATTTTTTCCTTGATTTCTTTTCCGCCTTGAATTATTTTCACCTTGAGGTTGGAACTCACACCTCTTCTTTTAACGAAAGGAGGCTCGTATGCCAGAAGAACTGAATGTCGGACTTGTGGGTTGTGGATTTATGGGCAAGGCCCATTCCAACGCCTGGCTCAATACGGGCAAGTTCTTTAATTTGCCTATTCAGCCGGGGATGAAGGCCATCTGCGCTCTTCCCGAGGACGAGGATGCCCTACGAAGAATGGCGGAAAATTGGGGCTGGGAAGGTTATGTGACCGATTATAAGGAACTCGTCACGCGAGAAGACATTGACCTGGTGGATGTCGCGACGCCCAATAATACCCACGCCGAGATTTCTATCGCTGCCGCAGAAGCGGGGAAAAATGTGTCCTGTGAAAAGCCTCTGGCGATGAATGTGGCCGAGGCCAAGGAGATGCTCCAGGCGGTTAAGGAGGCCGGCGTGCGCCATATGGTCTGGTTCAATTATCGCCGCGTGCCTGCAGTGGCCCTGGCCCGCCGTTTGATTGATGAAGGCCGCATAGGTAAAATCTATCATTTCCGTGCGCAGTATCTGCAGGACTGGATTATGGACCCCGAGTTCCCTTTAGTGTGGCGGCTGCGGAAAGAAGTCGGCGGCTCCGGCGCCCACGGCGACTTAAATGCCCACATCACAGACCTGGCCCGCTATCTCGTCGGCGAAATTGATGAAGTGGTGGGGATGTCCGAGACATTTATTAAAGAACGACCGCTTGAGGCCGAGGCGGTCGGCCTTACTGCAACCGCTGGCGAAAAACGCGGCCAGGTTACCGTGGATGACACGGTGCTATTTTTAGCCAGATTCGAAAATGGCGCCGTGGGCTCTTTTGAGGGCACCAGGTTCGGCGCAGGCCGCAAAAATGGTGAACGCTTTGAAATTAACGGCGAAAAGGGGACGCTTGCCTTCGATTTTGAGCGGATGAATGAACTGGAGTTTTTCTCGCGTGAAGACCCGGAAGGCCTTCAGGGCTTCAAGACCATTCTGGCCACCGAGCCGGGTCATCCTTATATGGAGGCCTACTGGCCGCCGGGACACTTAATCGGCTATGAGCACACCTTTGTCAGCCAGGCCGCAGATTTGGTAAAGGGCATCGCCGAGGGCACGGAACTAAAACCCGATTTTGAAGACGGCCTTAGAAACCAGGAAGTCCTGGACGCTGTCTTGAAATCCTGCGAAGAAAGGGCCTGGATAAAAGTCGGCGAATGAGGAACTGAAAGGCTGTCTGACTGAAAGGCTGTCTGGCTTTTTGTGCACGCCGTAGTCGGGCTCGTCCCTGAGCCCGACTTGGCCGGGTCCCGCCACAGGCGGACAGGCTGGGACGACCCAGCCTTACGGCAGGCATTTGAGGCGGCTTTGATTAAAGTCGGCGAATGAGGAACTGAAAGGCTGT
>LIZR01000111.1 GCA_001302825.1 Planctomycetes bacterium DG_23
AGGGCGCAGGATATGCACTTCTACGCCGCAGAGACGCTGGAATTCCTCGGCGTCCTTCTGGGAGCCTACGATATCGCCGTAATGATAGGGCACCACGGCCTTGATATGCATTCTGCCCACGGCATCAGCGGCCTCGCAGGCATCCATCGTATAGGTCCCGCCCACGGGCAATAGCGCCACATCAGCCTCAATCTCGGACATCTCGGGGATGGCATCGGTATCGCCGGCGTAATAATATCTGGTGCCATCCTCGGCGGTGATGATGAAGCCGAGATAGCCTTTCTCCTTGGGGTGGAAACTCTTGCCGATGTTGTAAGAAGGCACGGCCTCAATTTTTACCGGGCCGATTTCCACCGATTCTCCGGGCTTAAGCAGCCGCACATCGCCGGAAATTCTATTAGCGCAGGCCCCGGTGGTTACGATGACGGTATCGTCTTTCTTTATTTTGGTCACATCATCCGGGGAGCAGTGGTCGTAGTGCTCGTGGGAGATGAGGATGATGTCTGCGGGCTCCTCTTCTCCCAGTTTCCAGGGGTCAATGTAGATATTTTTTTCGCCAGAAATCTTGAAACTGGCATGACCGAACCATTTCAAATTTTCCAACATCTTGCCCTCCTTTCAAAATCCTACTGACTGAATTCAATAAGTTCCATATTCCTGAAGCGTTTGCCACATAGCCATAATATTTTCGGGAGGCACATCGGCCTGGATATTATGGACGCTGTTCAGGACGAAGCCGCCGCCCGGGGCCAGGTCATCTATGCGCCGGCGGACTTCATCGCGCACCTCATCGGCCGTGCCCCGAGGCAGAATTCGTTGCGTATCTATTCCTCCCCAGAAGGTGAGCACATCGCCGAACTCTTTCTTAAGTCGCCCGGTGTCCATCTTGGCCGCGCTTACCTGCACCGGATTGAGTACATCAATGCCCAGCTCTACTAAATCCGGCAGTACATCATAAACCGAACCGCAGGTGTGGAAAAATAAAAAGACCTCGCCCTGGGCCTTCTCCTTCATAAATGAGAAAAGGCGCTTCTGCCTGGGCTTTATGTGGCGGCGATACATATCGGGCGAGATCATAGTGGATTTTTGCACGCCCAGGTCGTCACCTTCGTAGACTATGAGAATATCCTCGCCCACCTCAGCCAGGGCCTTCTCCCAATAGGCCATCTTAAGTTCCAGAAGTTTCTCCAGAAGCGCCTCAACCAGCGCAGGCCGCAGGGCCAAATCCAGATAAAAATTTTCAAAGCCCCGGAGCCAGAAGCACATCTCCGAAAGCCCGGCCATAAGCCCGGAAAGCACCACCGGGAACCCTTGCGCAGTAAATTCCTCAGCCTTTTCCTTGAAGCCGGCAAACCTCGCTTCATCTACAGGGTCGGGCCAGGAGTAGCCTTGGAGTTCCTGTGCCGAGAGGATTGCGGCCAGGGGATGGAAGCACAAGTCGTAGTAAAAGCCGCTATCCCTGGGCTTCCTCCAGGTCATTCCCCATTCATCGGTATAAGCAGTATAGCCATCTATATCTTCTATTTTTAATTGCCAATAGGAAGGGGCGTTTGGCTGAATCCCGCGGGTATCCACCTTGAGCCTTTCCAAAAGGGCTGCACTGGGCAAGGCCAGTTGCTGTTTTATGTCAAATATGGGTATTTCTTTTTCCTGGGTGCCCAGATGCCTTAGAAGGTTCTCATAGGCCAGCCTATGTATGCCGGTCACCTTGGTGGAAGAAAGGTCAAAGGGGATGTGGTCGGGCTCTCTGTGTTTGAGGGTGGAGACAAGGCGCTGGTAGGGTGTGAATTCAGCCACTTTTATTCCTCATATATTAGTCTGGTATTCCTGCACCCTGCGAACGATGCGCTGGATATGCTCCGGAGTGGTTCCGCAGCATCCGCCTATGATATTGGCGCCAGCGGCGATGAGGTCGTCAATGCCCGCTTCCATTTCGTCCGGGCCTTCGTCATAAATGGTTTCCCCGGAGATAAGCCTGGGTACGCCGGCATTGGGCTCGGCCATAAGGGGTTTGTCAGTAAGAGGGCGCATACGCTTTATTATTGCGGTAGCGGTATTTACACCTGAAACGCAGTTAGAGCCGAGAATATCCGCGCCGGCCTGGGCCAAATCCTTTATCGCCTGAGGAATACTCACGCCCATAACTGTGTGATAATCGTCGCTGGTTCTTCCCTTTTCAAATTTCATAAGGGCGATGAGCGGAAGACGGATATTTTCTTTGACAGCGAGCACTGCGGCTTTGGCCTCATCCAGGGCGAGCATAGTCTCGATGATGATGGCGTCTACGCCGCCTTCGGCTAAGGCCTGGGCCTGTTCTTTAAAGACCTGGTAAAAGTTTTCAAGGGGGTCTGGGCCTAAAGGGGCTACCAGACGGCCGGTGGGGCCTATATCGCCGAAGACGAAGTGTTCTTCGCCAGCCTCGGCTCGGGCAAGCCGCGCCGCGGCCATATTTATTTCTGCCGTTCTTTCCTCCAGGTCGAAATACGCCAATTTAAAGCGGGAGGCGCCAAAGGTATTGGTGAGGATGATGTCCGCTCCGGCATCGAGATATGAACGATGGATTTGGCGGATAACCTGGGGATGGGCGATGTTCCACAAATCAGGGGGTTCGCCTGGTCCGAGGCCGTGGGCTTGAAGTTGGGTGCCCATAGCCCCATCGCAGACGAGAATTTTTTTCTTCAGGGTTTTAAGAAGGTCTGGTTTCAAAAGTCTTTCCTACTGTCAAATGGTGGAGGCATTCACTTGCTTGCGGCAGCAGCGCTCTTTTTGGAGCGATAATCTTTGATCGCCGCCTTGAGGGCATCGGCGGCCAGATTGGAGCAGTGCATCTTTATAGGCGGCAGGCCGTCCAGGGCCTGGGCCACGGCGCGGGCAGAAATCTTCAGGGCCTCATCTATGGGCTTGCCCATCACCATCTCGGTGACCATACTGCTGGTGGCAATGGCCGCGGCACAGCCGAAGGTCTCAAACTTGACATCGGCAATCTTTTCGTCATCTATCTTAACATAGAGTTTCATCACATCTCCGCAGATGGGATTGCCTACCTCGCCCACGCCATCGGGGTCTTCTATTTGCCCCATATTTCTGGGATTGCGAAAATGCTCCAGCACCTTGGCGCTGTATTGCATCTACGGCCTCCTATTTTTTGGCATATAGCGGGCTCATCTGGCGCAAATCTTGCACGATGGGCGGCAACTTCTCCAGCACATAATCCACATCTTCATCAGTATTCTCACGACCCAGGCTAAATCTCATAGAGCCGTGGGCCTCTTCCGGTGGAATGCCCATCGCCAGAAGCACATGGGAGGGCTCCAGGCTATCCGAGGTGCAGGCCGAGCCGGTGGAAACGGCTATGCCCTCCATATCCAGCCTCAGAAGAATGGATTCGCCCTCCACATACTTGAAGCCTATGTTCGCCGTGCCCGGAAGGCGTTGGGTAGGATGACCGTTGAGTCTTGTCTCCTCAACTCTTGCGGCCAGGCCCTCATAGAGCCCATCACGCAGGGCCGTGAGACGCTTCCTTTCCCCGGGCATCTCTTTAGCGGCGACTTCGGCGGCCTTGCCCAGTCCGATGATGCCCAGGGTATTCTCAGTGCCGGCGCGCAGGCTCATCTCCTGGTGTCCGCCTTCAATCAGGGGGCAAATCTTGCGGCCCTTGCGTACATAGAGTGCACCGACACCTTTGGGCCCATAAATCTTATGGCCGGACAGGGTGAGAAAGTCCACGCCCAGTTTATTCACATCTACCGGGATTTTGCCCACGGCCTGCACGGCGTCGGTGTGGAATAATATGTCGTGTCTTTTGGCGATTTCGGCAATCTCTTCGATGGGCTCAATGGTGCCCACTTCGTTATTGCCAAACATAATGGAAATGAGGCAGGTGTTGTCTTTTACGGCCTTTTCCACACCGTCCGGGTCTATGAGGCCGTATTGGTCCACGGGAAGGTAAGTAACCTCAACGCCGAGAGATTCCACACATTTGGCCACATTAAGCACGGAAGGATGCTCTATGGAAGAGGTAATAATATGATTGCCGCGAGAACTGATGGAGCAAGCCCTTCCCTCGCAGGTTACGCCCTTGACGACATAATTATTCCCTTCAGAGCCGCCGCTATTAAAGACAATTTCCTCGGGCTGGGCTCCTATAAGCCGGGCTACGCTTGCTCTGGCCTCTTCCACCTTTTCCCGTGCCTCGGTGCCGAAAGAATGGTGGCTGGAAGCATTGCCATATAGGTCGAGCGACTCTTTAAGGACTTCCATTACCTCAGGATGGATGGGCGTGGTAGCGTTATTGTCCATATAGACTCTTCTCATCTGGCCACCTCACCAAGACTTCAAAGTCCGCTTTGTGTCTTTGTTTGGAGAATATCACACTTCAGAAGTTACGAGGATAGAGGCACCTATCCCCAGAAATTCCCCTTTCCCCGGCCAATAATTATAATAAAAGTGAGACAAAGTGTCAATATAATAAGAGCGCAAAGGGACAAATTTCCTTAAGCGCCCCCCCAAACTCAGATAACGGAAAGATAAGGGAACCGAGGATGGCGGCCGGTATTTTTGGTAGTTTTGCCACCAGAGCCTCGGGTTTTCGTTACGCCAGAAAATAGAGCAAATCGGATGCCAAATATCCGAATTATCGGGAATTTCCCTGAGGCCCTTAGATTTGCGCTATTTTTCGCCATTTTTTCCTATCTCGAAAAGATGGCTATCTTTTTGCTGAGAAAGTTCTGAGTCGCAAATTGGCAGGTTTTGTGCTCAGCAGAGACAACCTATGCCAAAATGTCAGTCTATGGGCATACTGCCAGGCGAAAGCCCGCGTCTAACATTGTCTTGTTCCGCAAGCCGAAATTTGGTATAATTAATAGTTTGAGAGGTATCGCCATAACACCTACTCAAGGGGGAGAAGTTGAAGGACAGTCCCGAGGAAATCCATAAGTATCTCAGTCCTCTGCTTGAGGGCGAGGTGCTGGTTGACCGGCTATCCCGGCTACTTTACAGCACCGATGCCAGTATCTACGAGGTGGAGCCCAAGGCGGTGGTGCTGCCGCGCACAGTTGAGGATGTGTTGCGCGTGGTCAAGTTCGCCGGGGAGGAGGGCGTCCCGGTGTTTGCCCGGGGCGGAGGCTCAGGGCTGGCTGGAGAGTCCCTCGGACCTGGTATAATCGTTGATTTCAGCAAATATATGAACCATATCCTGGAGGTGAATGAGGCCGAGGGTTTCGTAAGGTGTGGGCCGGGAATAGTGCTCAGCGTCTTGAATGAGGCCCTGGCAGGATATGGTAGACTTTTCGGTCCAGACCCGGCAAGCGGCAGTCGCTGCACTCTCGGCGGAATGCTGGGCAATAATGCCGCCGGAATGCATTCCATCTATTATGGGGTAACGCGTGACCAGGTCATTTCCTTGGAGGCCGCACTTCCCGATGGCAGTCTACACTCCTTCGGCAAGGAAAGTAAAGAAAAGCCCCAAAGCGAGCCTAAGGACAATTTCCATCTGGCGGTGGTCGAGCCGCTGGTGGGACTACTGCAAGAAAGCCAACCCCTTATTCAAGCGAAGGCACCCAGGACGCGCAGAAACACTTGCGGCTATCTCCTGGACGGCGTTCTGAAGGATGGCCAGGTAGATTTAGCCAGACTCCTGGTTGGCTCCGAAGGGACACTTGCTCTCATCACCCAGGCGAAGCTGCGCATATATGACCTTCCCAAAGCCAAGGCGCTGCTCATTCTTCACTTTGATGATTTGGATAAGGCCGCCCGGGCGGTGCCGCTGCTTCTTCCTCTCGAGCCCTGCGCAGTAGAACTTATGGACCGCTCCGTGATTGAGGCCACGCGTGAGGCCTTTCCGGAATACGCCTCGCTTCTTCCAGGCGAATTGGCTGCGCTTCTTTTAGTGGAATTTCTCGGCGGAAGTCCGGATGAGGTGGGAGCGCGGGCAGAAGAGGCCAGAAAGATTACCGAAAGTGCCCGCCTTGCTTGCGGAACCTCTATGGCCCTGGATGCGGCTTCTCAGGATAGGCTCTGGGAAATGCGCAAGTCCGTTACCCCGGCGCTTCTGAGACTGCCCGGAGACAAAAAGGCCATTCCTTTCATTGAAGATACGGCCGTTGCCCCCGAGTATCTGGCCCCATATATTCAGGGTCAGAAAAAAATCCTGGAAAAGTACGGTTTCCAGGCCGCCATCTTCTCGCACGCCGGTGATGGGCTTTGTCATACCCGCCCGTTGGTGGACATTCGCTCCAGCGAAGATGTGGGGAAGATGCCCCAGGTGGCGAGCGAAATCTATGACCTGTGTCTTTCTCTGGGCGGCAGCATAAGCGGTGAACACGGCGATGGTCTTTCCAGGAGCCAATTTATCCCCCGGCAGTATGGTGCGCTTTATGAGGTGATGCGCCAGGTCAAAGACATTTTCGACCCGCAGAATATCTTTAACCCGGGCAAGATTATAACCCGCGGCCAGGATATTATGACAAGTAATTTGAGACGCTTGCCGCGCGTGGAAGGCTTGTATCCTCAAAACCGGCTTGCTTTTTCTGCGGGAGAGTATGTCCGGGAACTGGCCAATTGCAACGGTTGTGCTCTGTGCCGTTCGCCTCTGCCCGAAGTGACGATGTGCCCTATGTTTAAGGCCCTGGCCGAGGAAGGCGCCTCTTCGCGCGGGAAATGTAACCTGCTGCGCTACGGTCTTATCGCCGCTCTCGGGGAGGAGGAGTGGGCAGGCAGCGAGTTGCAGGAGATTTTTGATAAATGCTTAGCCTGCGGGATGTGCACGGTGGACTGTCCCTCAGGGGTGAATGTATTGAAACTGGTGCTGGATATGCGTGGCAGGCTGGCCGAGGAGCAGGGGATTTCCCGTGCCAGCCGCGCCCTTATAACATTTGAGGCCTTAAGTCGATTATGCAGTTGGTTTGCTCCACTCGTTAATTATTTCTCTGCTCAGCCTATGTTGCGATTTATGCTGGAAAAGATAACCGGTCTTGATAGCACTTGCGAATTGCCCCACTTCAGTCGAAATAACCTCAAGAGGCATTTGAAGAACAATAGCCCCGGCTCGGACCACAAGGTGGCCTATTTCGCAGACACCTTCGCCAGTTTCAGCGACCCGGAAATCGCCCGGGCCCTGGTTTCCATCTTGGAAAAAAGTAATATTGAAACGGTCCTGCCCAAACAGAAGGGCGCCGGTATGCCGGCCCTTGCCTATGGCTCGCTCAAACGCGCCAGAAGGCGGG
>LIZR01000112.1 GCA_001302825.1 Planctomycetes bacterium DG_23
TTCCGTAGGTTTCACCGAGTATTTCCCCAAGCAGAGGATGTTGATACTCAAACTTCACCCTGCCGTGTCTTCTATCCACATAATCCTTGACCATTCCGCTGGCCATAGGGCCCGGACGATAGAGGGCTTCCAGGGCGATAATATCGGTGAATCTATCCGGTTTCAGTTGCTTGAGGAGGTCACGGTAGCCGCTGGACTCAAACTGGAAGACACCTTTGGACTCTCCCCGGCTGAGGAGTTTGAAGGTGGCCTTGTCATCAAGGGGGATGTTCTCCATATCCACCTTTTCGCCCCGGGTTTTCCCGACCATCTTCACCGTCTTGTCTATGACGGTCAGGGTAGCCAGCCCCAGGAAATCCATCTTGAGAAGGCCGATTTCCTCCAGGGCGTCCATTGGATATTGAGTGGTTATTTCCTGTTCAGAGCCCTGAGGCGGGCGATACAGCGGCACATATTCGGTCAGAGGCTTGTCCGCGATGACCACGCCGGCGGCATGCACGGAGGCGTGGCGGGCCAGGCCCTCCAGACGCATGGCGATATCAAAAAGTTCCTTTACTTCGGGTTCGCTCTCGTAGCGGCTTCTCAGTTCCGAGACTTCGGTGAGCGCTTCTTTAAGTTTTATGCCCAGGATAGGCGGGATTTTTTTAGCCAGATAGTCCACCTCGGCCAGGGGTAGATTGAGCACCCGCCCCACATCCCTGAGCGCTCCGCGAGCGGCCAGGGTGCCAAAGGTGATTATCTGGGCCACATTTTCCTGGCCATATTTTTCCCGCACATAATTTATTACCTCTTCCCGCCGGTCCTGGCAGAGGTCTATGTCTATGTCCGGAAATTCTCTTCTGCTTTCGTCCAGAAACCTTTCAAAGAGGATGTCAAATTTCAAGGGGTCAATATCGGTTATGCCCAGCGCGTAGGCCGTGAAACTGCCGGCTCCCGAGCCCCGCAGGCCCACCGGAATCCCGGCCTCTTTGGCGAATCTCACAAAATCCCAGACGATGAGGAAATAACTTGCCAATCCCATACGCTCGATGACCGAGAGTTCATAATTGAGCCGCTCTTTGGCCTCAGGCGTCACTTCCGGGTAATGTTGTTTAAGGCCTTCTTCGGCCAGGTGTCTTAAGTACTGGGCATTGGTCATATCCGGACTGGCCTGGAAATGAGGCAGGTGTCGGGTGGAAAAATCAAGTTCCAGATTGCACATATCCGCCACTATTTTAGTGTTCTTTAAGGCCTCGGGAAACTCCCCCAGAGCCTTCTGCATCTCCTCGCCGGTCTTGAAGTAAAACTCGTTGGTGGCGAATTTCATGCGATTGGGGTCGGAGAGGATTTTGCCGGTATTTATGCAGAGCAGCGCATCGTGGGCGCGCGCATCATCCGGTGATATGTAGTGGACATCATTGGTGGCCACTAAGGAAAGGCCCAGTTCCTCGCCTATCTCCCTTGCGCCTCTTGCAGCCAGTTCCTGATTCCTGAGTCCCGTATTCTGTATCTCCAGGAAATAGCATCCATCCTCAAATATCTCTTTATAAAATCCGGCCACGGCCAGCGCCTCTTTACGCGCCCCGGCGAGGATAAGATGTGAAACTTCCGACTTGAGACATCCGGAAAGCCCCACCAGCCCCTTTGAATGCTCGGCCAGCACTTCCTTGTCTATGCGCGGCTTATAATAATGGCCTTCCAGATAGGCGATGGAAGCCAGTTTCAGGAGGTTTTTATAGCCCTTTTCGTTTTTGGCCAGAAGAAGGAGATGGAAGGAGGCGTCGCGGATGCCTTTGGCCTCACGGCTTTTGCGATGGTCCGGGGCGACATAGGCCTCATAGCCGATGATGGGCTTTATGCCGGCCTCTAAGGCCTTATGATAGAACTCAATAACGCCGAAGAGGTTGCCGTGGTCGGTGAGGGCAAGGGCGGACATACCCAGGCGCTTGGCGGTGGTTACCAGGTCGTCTATGCGCGCCGCTCCGTCAAGCAGGCTGTAATCGCTATGGGTGTGCAGATGGACAAAATCGTCCTTTTTCATAAGATTTTCATCATCGGTCATCCGCCATCCGAATGACGCATGACGAATTTAGATTGTACCTTTGCCCTTTAGTCTTCTATATAGCCGTAAAGAAGGACGGGGTCAAGAGGCATTTGGGTGGAAAGGCGGGTTTTTCTGAAAAAATCTGGATGAATTCGCCACCGTTCAGTTGTTATTTGTCATACAAAGAGTAGCGAAAGTGTTTTACAGAGAGGTCCCGGCGGTTTAGCGTATGCGCGTGAAGGCTCTTTTTTCTAAAAACGCCTCTTAAGGCCATTAATGCGTTAATGAGGAAGAGAAAAATGAAGGGAACGGAAAACATCACTGTGGGGTCTTGTTCAAGCAGCCCAAAGCCAAGCATCAACGCTGCCAGGGCTGTACAAATTACAAAAATAATAAAAAGTATAATGGAAATGGCCCTACCAGGAGGTTTTTCCCACCTATTCAGGATGCCGTTAAGCATAAGTGCTATGAAAGGCGCTGTCATAAAAGGCAAACTCATATACCAACCCAGGTCATCCGCTCCCTCGGGCGGTCCGATAAGAACAAAACAACTCAAGATAATTATGCAAACACCGCCTATAATTATATCCACCATCCTTATAGGATTAAATATTGCCCAAAAAAGTTTTCTGACAAAACTGCTCCTCATAATTCAAATTTCTCTCAAGACCAAATATTCAAGGTTCTACTCTTCCAATTGCCGGCTCTTTTTTCTAAAAACGCCTCTCAAAGTCAGTCCTGCATTAATAAGGAAGAAAAGAGCGAGCCCCCCGAAAAGGAGCTCAGCGAATATTTGTCCCGCCGGTATGGGCTCTCCAAGCAACATATCGACAAATAGGATGACTGCAAAGGCTGTGCTAAGTACAAAGATAATAAAAAGGATAATAGAAATGGCTCTACCAGGAGGTTTTTCCCACTTATTCAGGATGCCGTTAAACACTAAGGCTACGAAGGGCACAATATAAACCATACCAATATAATGAAGCCATACGTCTTCGTCCACTCCCTCGCCCGGTCCCAGGCCGAATATGAAGAAAGTGATAAGAATTACGAAGGGAACGCCTATAAAGATGTTCAAAAACCTTACTACACTATGCACGATTTCCAGAAAGGAAATATTACTTGTTTTTTTCATGCTTTACGCTTTGCTATTAAGATATTTCGCGTATCCACCCGGATGTGCTGTAGCCTACCCAGTCCATTCCACGCTGCCACCACTTATACCGGTCGCTTTTCAAGAAATCTTGCCAATATTCCTGCTGGTCATGAGGTAACTCGTCCCAATTGGGCGCTTCTTTGGGGTCAGTGGCGCCGTGTTCGCGCAGAAATTTCTCGAAAAGTTCTAAAAAAGGCCGCACCCTTCATAACCAATCATACATAGTAACACGGAAATCATCTGAATATAGTATTTCTATACAAGGACGCCTAAGTAACCCCAATTTGAAGTAGTATCTTTCAAAATACCCGTCGCCAGAACGACGACCAGAATCCATCTTATAATAGCCCTTCATTACACCGTGAACCTCATCTCTTGACATCCCTACATACAGTTTCTGGGATATAAACCTATGGATGCCCTGAAATGGCCACCAAAGTGACATATCCTCGCCAAGTGGCGAATAACCGATATTTTTGGCTATTTCATATGCGTCCTTTGTTTCTGAGGATAACTCTACGAAAATGAAGCAGACAAGTAAAAAGAGAATCAAGGAAAGAACAAGGGCAAAACATTTAATTCCCAGTCTCTTGATACCAAACCAGAAGAAAAAGAAAATGCCGCCAAGGATCATAATGTGTATGGGGAAGAGCACAGTCACCTCCGAATGAAAAGCCAGAGGGGCTAATCAATATAAAATTCAGGCTTCATCCTTGCTCATCAGGATTCATTTAGCACATCACTTGCCCCTGTTTCATCCACTATTTCAAAAAAGTGATGCAGCCTGCGAGTGGAAGATTTATCAAGGGCGTCTGTATCTATCTCATAGACCCGTTCAGAATCGCCATCCTTTATCACTATGAGGTAATACGGTGTGTCTGCGCCTCGCCGGAATACTAACCTGTGTCTAATTCCTTTGAGTTCCCGACTCCGGTCTATCAACTTGGTCAGCGAAGCGGCCTCAAAAGGTTCTCCCTCAGTCAGATTCAAAGACAATACCCTTTGGGGGTAAACGATGTAATTCCATACTTTCTCATCTATAAGTACTTGTCCTTCTTTTTCCCAAATGACAAAGCCGTTAACAGCGTCAGCGGCGAATCCGCCGGTTGAAAGCATGCACACTCCCCGGGTTACTTTCGGCCCGAAGGCATTCTGGGGAATCTGTATGTGGAGGATTGGGTCGAAAGGCGGCTTCTTTCTAAAGCCTTTCTGCGGAAGCACAATCCCTAATCCGAGTATTAAAATGACAAAAATCACCACCAGGACAATAATAAGGCCTTTCTTCACTTATTTCTTCTCCGTTTTCCACGCTTTTTAGCGCGGGCTAAGGTCGGAAATTACATCACTTGCCCCTGTTTCATCTACTAATTCAAGAAAGCGATGCAGCCTGCCAGTGGAGGTTTCATTAAGATCGAGTATATTTATCTCATAGACCTGTTCAGAATCGCCGTCCTTTATCACTATATAATAGTAAGAGATGTCTTCGCCAGCCCTGGTTACTACCCTGTGTCTAATTCCTTTGAGTATTCGACTCCGGTCTATCAACTTGGTTAGCGAAGCGGCCTCAAAAGGCTCTCCCTCGGTCAAATTCAAGGACAAGACTCTGTTCGGGTAACTCACATATTTCCCCGCCGCCCTGTCTATGAGTACTTGTCCTTCTTTTTCCCAAATGACAAAGCCCCAAACGGCATCACCACCAATGCCGCCGGTCCAAAGCATGCACACTCCCCGGCTTATGTCGGGCCCGAATGTATTCTGGGGAATCTGTATCTGGAATGGAATAGGAATGTGTCCTTTTTTTCGCCCTCTCAGCGCCGTCCTGAGTCCGACGATTAAAATGACACCAATTACCACCAGAACAACAATAAGGCCTTTTTTCATATGTTTTTCCTATTCGAACCTTTCCCAGGCTTGTTGCAATGAGCCAAGATCCGGCGAACAACGTTATACCATAAGGAGCCAAAGATAATTGCTGACACGCAAATTGCAACAATGGTTCGCAACAGAGAAGTGGCCCGCCGCTGAAAATGGAAATACCAATAAACAGGAGCCACAACAGTACCTGCTGCGAGGCAAATCAAAAACAAAATCAAACGAATTTTTCCGCGAACAACGGCGCGAAAATCCTTATGCATGAAAAAGGCCCAATACAGCGGAGCAAAAATAGCCGCAATGATACACGCAGCAGCAATACTGAGGGCAAAACGCGAACCTCCTTGGGTATAGCCAAATATGGCTATTCCTGTGAATATCGCTACAAAAAGAATGACGACCCCAATAAGAGGATGTTTTTTGGGCAGGAAACGTTCAAAGGGATAGTATCTACGGAAAAGAAAATCGCCTATTTTCTCAGGGAGACTGCCGCGTTTTTTGCGTATCGGCATACCAGCACCACTGGCGGCCAGGATTAAATTCTCACGCAATCTTGGGCTTGCGGCGGCGTTCGGTAATTACTGGCTTTTCCCCGCGCACTATCTCTTCATCTATGATATAGCGGGAGATGTCTTTTTGGGAAGGAAGGTCAAACATTAAATCAAGCATCAGGTCTTCCACCACCGCCCGCAGCCCTCTGGCCCCCACCTCGCGCTTTAGGGCCTTCTTGGCGATTTCCTTCAGGGCCTCAGTGGTAAACTCCAGTTTGGCCCCTTCCATCTCAAAGAATTTCTGATACTGGCGGATGAGGGCGTTTTTGGGCTCGAGCATTATCTTGACTAAAGCCTCTTCATCCAGAGGCTCAAGTACCCCAATAACCGGCAGGCGGCCCACGAATTCGGGTATCATCCCGTATTCAATGAGGTCTTCGGGGATGGCCTGCGCCAGGGTCTCGCCGAGGGTGCGCTTTTTCTCCTCGCCTCCCTCGGCTATAAAGCCCATCTGCTTTTTGCCGATGCGGGAGGAGATGATATCCTCCAAGTGAGTGAAGGTGCCGCCGCAGATGAAGAGGATATGGGTGGTGTCTATGCGGATGAATTGCTGTTCGGGGTGTTTGCGGCCGCCCTGGGGCGGGACATTGGAAATGGTGCCTTCCAGGAGTTTAAGGAGCGCCTGCTGCACGCCTTCTCCGGAGACATCGCGGGTGATGGAGACATTATAAAAGGTGCGGCCGATTTTATCTATCTCGTCAATATAGATGATGCCGCGTTCGGCCGCCTCCAGGTCGAAGTCTGCGGCCTGAATGAGGCGCAGGAGCACATTTTCCACATCCTCGCCCACATAGCCGGCTTCGGTGAGGGTGGTGGCGTCGCCGATGGCAAAGGGCACATCAAGGATTTGAGCCAGGGTGCGGGCGATGAGGGTCTTGCCCACGCCGGTGGGGCCGATGAGGAGGATATTGCTTTTTTCCAGTTCCACCTCGTCGTCTTTTTGAATGGAGATGCGCTTGTAATGATTATGCACGGCCACGGAGATGAGTTTCTTGGCCCGTTCCTGGCCGATGACATATTCATCCAGGCCTTTTTTTATCTGGGCGGGGGTGGGGATGACCTTGGGGCCGATGGGACGGTGACGGGGTCGGGTCTCCTCGGTAAAGAGAAAATGGCACAGTTCCACGCATTCCCGGCAGATATAAACCTCGCCCGGCCCCTTGGTTAAAGGGCCCACCCGGTCCGCAGGCCGCTGGCAGAAGGAGCATACCTTATCTTTTTCTTTATCTTTACTGCTCTTTTTCTTCTTGGTAGGCATCGCAAGTCTTTCTTAACGGCCTTTTATCTCAATATCCACTTTGTCAATTTCCTGGCCGTCAAGGTAATAACGGCCGCGATAATGCCCCAGGCCGCCGCGGGAGGCAACCTCTTTTACGCTGAAGGGAAAGCGGTGCACCACTTCCCCGGCTCCCCAGATGTAATACAGTTCCGCCACTTTCATCTTGGGCTTTCGCCGCTCGATAGTGATGAATATCTCTTTGCCCTGGAAGGCCGGGCTCAGTTCCACCACTAAATAGAAAGTATCCTCGTGGATGCTGAAATCATCCTCATCGTCAAAGATGCCGGAGAGGG
>LIZR01000113.1 GCA_001302825.1 Planctomycetes bacterium DG_23
GATGCCCTGGCCAAAGAGGCACCATATTTCCCCTCGCTTTATGTGGATATGGTTCGTGCCGGTATCAAGGCCCAGAACCTCTCCGGGGTCTTGCGGCTTATGTCCGAAGACTCTCTGGCCCGCGCCAGACTTCGCCGTGCGCTTCGCTTGGCCAGCATCTATCCTGCCTTCGTCATCGGCCTTGCCTTTGCCATAGTGCTGCTTTTAGGCTTTTTCGTCCTTCCGCAGTTTGCGATGCTTTACCGAGACCTTGGTGCGTCCATCCCGGCCGATATGAGGCTTGTCCTGGGGCTGACAAAATACTTTCGCTATATCCTCATCGGCTCAGGGGGTGCGGCTCTGGTGATAATAGCGCTTCTTGCCACCCTCAGGACAACCTCCGAAGGTCGGCTTTTCCTGGATGAGATTAAACTGCGCTTGCCGGTGATAAGGTCTCTGGTGCGGGCGCGGATTTTGGCCAGGGCGAGCCGAGTGCTGGGAATACTGCTTGAGGCCGAGGTGCCTCTGGATTTGAGTCTCGGCCTTATCTCGGGAGCCACGGAAAGTGAGATAGCCAGCCGGACACTGGCCGAAACCCAGAAGAGCGTAGCGCGGGGCGAAAACTTAAGCGATGCCCTTCGCGGCCAGGGGATATTTCCCGCGGTTTACATCTGGATGGTGGGCGTGGGGGAGAAGCGCGCAGCCCTTCCTGAAACCTTGCGGGATTTGGCCGAACTCTACGAAGAGGAGGCCGAAAGAAATGCCCATTTGCTTAAGACGATATTCGTGTTCTGCGTCACTATTTTGATGATTCTTGGCGCGGGCTTTGTAATCTCTGCGGTTCTTCGACCGCTCTTGATGCTCATAAATATGATGAGCGGCGGGGGGCCATTGCCCTTCTTCTAAGCGGCGAGCGGAAATAGCATACTGGAATTGAACAATGTTTAGCCTGAGAAGTTTTACCACCCATCTTGCGGGTATGGTGAGGCAAAACCTGCCCATGGCCCAGGGGGTGGAGATGCTGGCGGAAGATGCCACGGGGCGGCCTCGTGAGATGCTCCACTGCTTAAGGGACCATTTGTATCAGGGATTTAGCCTTTCGGAGGCGATGCATCTCCAGCCCCGCTATTTTCCGCTGGAATATGTGAGCATAGTGCGTGCCGGAGAGCGAAGCGGCAATTTGGGCGAGGTCCTGGAGGAACTCAGGATTAAACCCCAGGATATTTTTCATATCTTGTGGAAGATGATTTTGAATCCTCTTTTTTATCCTTTAGGATATTGGTGCCTATTGGCATTTGTTATCGCAGTCATCTCCTTCGGTATCATTCCGCTCTTCAACCAAATAGTGAGCGATTTTCAATCTGAAGATTTCCAAATAGCCTACAGCGGCATCTTCTCCCCAAAGGCGCAGTCCGTCGTGGTGAGGAGTGCCTACCTACTCGGATTTATCAGTGCGCTGTTCATCCTCTATGCGTTATTTTGGTTTCTTCTGCGTTTTTTTTCCAGGTCGGCGCAAATCTTTTTCAGGAAATTTTTGGACACCTTCAAACTACTCATCCCTCTGGGCCGAAGGATGGAAAAGGAAGTCTTGTTGTGGCGTTTTGCCACAGTGTCGTCATTATGCTTGAGAGCCGGCATTTCCCTTCCCGAGGTGCTGCGAGAATGCTCGGAAATGACCACGGACATCATCTTCAGCCGAAAATTACTACGCCTGGTGAATCTGGTGGAAGGAGGCACGAGTTTTTCTGAAGCCTTGAAGAAAGTGGGCGGCTTTCCGCATCTTTTTATTGGACAAGTGGCGGCGGCAGAGCGCTCAGGGGATTTGCCTCAAGCCTTGGCCCGACTTGCCCTTGACTCCCGGGAAAAGGCCGCGCACTATCTGCGGGTCCTGGATAACACCTTAATACCTGTATTTACGCTCATTTTCGGCGCTTTGGTTTTCTATATGGGAGCCTGGGTTATGTATACCCTGTCTTGCTTGATTATGAGTTTCGCATAAGGGGTAAAGATTGCGTAAAGCCAAAAAAACGGGCGGGTTTAATCTTTTGGAGTTGGCCGCGGCTATCATCATCTTTTCCGTAGGGATACTCACAGTGGTGATTATTTTTCATAAGGGCATTCGCCAAACAGGAATGCTTTATGAGGAAGAGATAGCACTGGAGACCGCAGAATCTATTATAGAGCGCCTGCGGGCGAAGGGGGTCCTTGAGGTTGACGGAGAGACTGAAATTATCGTACCGGAATCGCTCGAAGCGGCGAAATCTTTGAACAATCTGGACATTTCGGTATTCGTGAAGGATTTCGATCCTCAAGAAAAAGGCCTCAAAGAGATAACGCTTCGGCTTTCCTGGCAGAATTTCGGACACAGAAAGCGCCAGATTACCCTCACCACTTTAATGGCCGACCTCGGCGCCGAACCTTAAGGCAGGCGGGTCGCCGACGCGCCAAAGCCGCTATGGCGACGGCGCGAGGAATACAAGATGAAGCGCAGTAGTAAGGCCGGTACGACCCTGATTGAAGTCTTGATTTATATAGCCATAATGGGCGTATTGACACAATCGGTTCTTAGCATATTTTACAGGGCCCACAAGACCAATCACTTTCTTTCCCAGCATCTATTTGACCTCCAGGGTGCCAGTCAAATGATGGAATGCTTCAAGGAAGATGTGCGAAGAGCAAAGGGTCTCCTTGGCGTTTATCAGACCTCAGGCGAGACTGCCTACCAGACTGGAGAGGATGTTTTGATCCTGGATCCGTGCGATTTCGGGTGCATCATCTACGCCCTGGAAGATGGTCAGGTGGTGAGAAGAAGATATGAAGGTGAGATGGAACAAAAATGGGCTTTCAGGCCTCCCATCGCGCGACTGCACTTTTCCTTTGATGCCCCAACTCCGCAGGAAGCCCGCCTGGTCACCGTAAACGTTGAACTCCAGCGGCGCTCAAAAACCAAGGGCCAGGGGCGAGTGTTCAGTATGCAGGTGGCCTTACGCTCAAAGGAGGCAAAGTGAGCTTGAACAGGCAAAAAGGCATTGCGCTGGTGGTGGTGCTTTCCATACTCTTCACCCTGAGCATACTCGCCAGCACACTGGTGGCCCAGCTCGCCGCCACTTTGAGGGTTATAGAGGCAAAAAGAAACAGAGTGAAAGTTTTCCATATAGCCGAGGGCGGCATCCATAAGGCCCTATGGGAACTGGCGCGCAACCCTGATTATCAGGGTGAGGCCGCCACCGCATTGGGCAACGGGTTTTTTACCGTGACGCTCGAAAAAATCAAAGGCGAAACGAATACTCTGCGTATTATTTCCACGGGCAGGCTCGACCAGGTGGATGCCCGCCATCCGAAGCAGACTATCTCGGTGGTGGTAAAAGTGGCCCCAGAGGGAACTCCCCGCTCGCTAACTGTAATTCAAATGACCGACGACTGATGACAAGGCAAAAAATATGCGCATATTGGCCATAGATTACGGGAAGAAGAGATTTGGCCTGGCTATGTCAGACCCACTGGGTCTCACCGCCCAGGGTCTTCCCACCATAGTTTCTGGGGGCCGTCAAAAGGATTTGGAGCAAATCGCGGAAATTGTGCGAGAAAACGGTGTGGAAAAGATAGTCGTAGGCCTGCCGCGGAAGATGGACGGCACGCTGGGCCTTGCCGCTCGCGAGGTGCTGGCCTTTGTGGAAGAAGTAAAGACGCATCTCGACCTTCCGGTAATCACCTGGGACGAACGACTCAGCAGCAAAAGGGCGGAGCGGGAGATGATTTCCGCCGACTTATCCCGGGCCAAGCGTAAAGGCCGTCGGGATAAAATCGCGGCACAACTCATCCTGCAAAGTTTCCTGGACGCAGGGAAAAACAAGCAATGAACTCCAAGGAGCGAGTCCTGGCCGCGGTGGAGCATCGCCGGCCCGACCGGCTTCCGGTGGATTTCTGGGCCACCCCCGAAACCTGGGGGCATCTCGTGGCCCACCTTAATCTCGCCGACGACGAGGCCCTGCTTCAGAACTTAGGTGTGGATATGCGCATCGTGCGTCCCAAATATATCGGCCCTGAACTAAAAGTCAATGAACGCGGCCAACTCAAGGATATCTGGGGCGTGTTTAGAAAAAAAGTGCAATACGACGGCGGCTATTACTGGGAGGTATGCCACTCGCCCCTGGCCGAGGTGAAGGAGATAAGCGAACTCGAGCGTTATCCCTGGCCTGACCCGGACTGGTATGATTACGATGAGGTCGCCCGGCAGGCCGAGAAACATCCAGAATACGCCATAATCAATACCGCGGGGAGGCTCAATCGCACCAGTCTGCTTCACGCCGCGATGTATCTGCGGGGTATGGACCTCTTTATGCTGGATTTGGCGCTACGCCCGGACCTTGCCAGGGCCATCTTGGGGCAGATAGCCGCTTATTATCTGGCCCATAATGAACGCATTTTCAGGGCCGCCCGGGGTCTGGTGGATATATTTATGCTGGGGGATGATTTTGGCGGCCAGGAGGGACTTCTGGTGAGCCTGGCTATGTGGCGGGAATTTTTCGTCCCGGGCCTGGGGGAGTTTATCGCACAGGCTAAATCATTCGGGCTAAAGGTGATGTTTCATTCCTGCGGGAGCATCAAGGCCTTAATACCGGATTTGATTGGCCTGGGGGTGGATATTCTGAATCCCATCCAGGTGCGCGCCAAAAATATGCAGCCGGCGGTTCTAAAGGCCGAGTTCGGAGAGAAAATCGCCTTCCACGGAGCGATTGATATACAGGAAACGCTGCCCCGGGGGACGGTGGATGAAGTGCGCGCCGAAGTGCGCAGGATGAAAAAGGCACTTGGCCCTACTGGCTATATCCTCGCCCCTACGCATAATATACAGATAGATACACCGGTGGAGAATATTCTGGCTATGTATGAGGAGGCAAAATGCCTTGAGGGTCGACCGTTGGGATTGTAGTCGAAGCTATGCAAAGGAGGAAAGATGGAACTTTTTGCTTTGATAATGGCCGGGGGTGTGGGCACCAGATTCTGGCCCAAGTCCAGAAAACAAAAGCCCAAGCAGCTCCTTCCCATCCTGGCCCGCCGCACGCTACTTGAAGATACCATAGAACGCCTGGAAGGCCTCATTCCTCTGGAGGACACCTTTATCATCACCACCGCCGAGCAACTCCCCGTGGTAAAAGAGGCCGTGGCTTCCATCCCCGAAGAAAACATCGTCCCTGAACCCGAAGGCCGGGACACTGCGCCCTGTATAGGTCTCGGGGTCTCTCTTATCGCCAAGCGTGACCCCGAGGCCACCATAGCCGTGCTTCCCGCGGACCATCACATCTCCCCGACCAAAGATTTCCAGCGCACGCTTTCGGCTGCTGCGTCTCTGGCTGAATCTTCCAGAGGCCTTATAACCTTTGGTATTAGCCCCACTTACCCCGCAACCGGCTACGGATATATACATCGCGGAAAACACCTCAAGGATTTCAAAGAAGCAAAGGCCTTCAAGGTGGCCGAGTTCAAAGAAAAGCCGGATAAAAAAACCGCCAAGAGGTTCCTGCGAAGCGGTGAATTTTATTGGAATAGCGGCATCTTCGTCTGGCAGGTCCCTACCATCCTCTCCGCTATTAAAGAACACCTGCCCTCTCTCTATCGCGGTCTGGAGACCATATCTGCTTCTCTGGGCACATCTCGCCAGGCCGAGACTATCCGCGAAACCTATCCGCACCTGCCCAAGATATCCATAGACTACGGAGTTCTGGAGAAGGCTAAAAATGTGCTGGTTATTGAGGCCAATTACAAGTGGGATGACCTGGGGGCCTGGCCGGCCTTGGTGCGCCTGCGCGGGGCGGATGATGAGGGAAATACCATCCTGGCCAAACATATCGGTATTGACACTAAAGACACCCTAATCCTGGCCAAAGAGGAGCATCTGGTGGCCACCATCGGCACCCAGGGGCTCATCATTATCCAGACCCCGGATGCCACTCTGGTAGTTCCCAAAGCAAGGGCCCAGGAGGTAAAAGATTTAGTGGAGAAGATGAAAGAGGCCGGGCTCAAGGAATATCTTTGAGTAAAGGTCGGCCGTCGGCCGTCTGCCGTTCGCCGTGATATGTCAGAAATAGAATAAAAATTACATAAAAAATTAATCACGGAAACACGGAATTTACGAAACCACGGAAAAAAACCACAGAAGAATAAGCCACTAAAACACGGAAAATGCGGAAACACGGAAAAATAATTCAATAATTCGCTGCATAGCAGCCTGGCTGCCCGGCTGCCTCGCTAACTTAACCGCAGATAGACGCGGATGAACGCAGATAAAAAATAAATCACTGAAACACGAAAATAACGGAAATACGGAAAAAGATGAACACGAATTACACGAAATTAACGAATTACAAGAAAAAAATAGACAAAAATCAAACCACAGACCAAGTATATAGGCTGCCCGCGTAGGGCCCGGTCGGGGTCCGGGACGATCCCGACTACGGCATCATCATAAATTATCATCCATTGAAAAGGCGAAGAGTCTTGAAAAATCCAATGTATTTCCGGCCAGCGTTAAGCAGTCATATTTTCCCACCAGTCCACATTGGTGGGATTTAGGGTGTGCGGGGGATTCTCCTGACGAAAGATGGCGTCTTTGCCGATGATGTCCGGGCGACCGTCTCCGTTTACATCCGCGGCCTCGGCTTCGTGAACTCCAATTCTTTCTCCTTTTCCATCCCACTCACTGACAACCTGAGGAGTGAAGACGCCCGCACCATCGTTCAGATAAACGATAATCCGGGGCTTAGGGGGCTGGGGCGGGTCTGCTCTATATCCCCCCTGCCCCATTTCTCCCACGAATATATCCATAGCCCCGTCACCATTGAAATCCGCCACGCCTAAGGAATGCGCAAAATAGAGGCCCCCTGCGTCTATAATATGCTGGGTCCAGGTTCCAGATAGAGGGTCTTTGGGGGCTTCATACCAGGCCAAACGCCCGTCCGTATATTCGCTTTCAACCAGGACGATGTCCAACCGCCCATCGCCGTTAATGTCACATATTGCGGAGCGGCAGTTGCGGCGAAAGTCGCTGTAATGATGCCTTTGCCACTTACCGCTGGTAGGGTCTGAGGGCGCTTCGTACCAGGACCCGGCGCAGACTATATCGCTGCGTGTGCGGTGAGCGAGATCGCCAATGCTAGTGCCCTCAAACGCTTCT